>JBGVMD010000090.1:0-20294 GCA_045124575.1 Faecousia sp. | reverse complement strand
CCGGCGCAGCGAGAAACGCATTCAATCGGGAGATGCAGTAAAAAGTTGGATAAAACATGCCAAATGCATGAAAAACAGAGACGATACAGCATGTAAATTTTAGATGTTATATTAGCCCGGAATTCGATATTTCCTATGTGTACAAACCTCTGTGCGATTGTTGGCTTTTAACGTCATTTTTTGTTTCAATTAAGAAAAATGTTCTTTACTTTTCTTACACAAAATGGTAAACTGTTTATGAATATCGGCGGTATCAAAACTGCCATATCAATTATTTTTAGGAGGAATTACCCATGAAGAAGATTCTCGCACTTGTTTTGGCAATCGTCATGGTCCTGGGCATGGTCGCTTGCGGCGGTCCCAAGGAACCCCAGATCTCTGTGTTCTGGTATGACGAGTCCGACGTTTACCTGAGCTCCGTTCGTACCGCTCTGAATGCAGAGCTGGACAAGCTGGGCATCAAGTATGACAACCAGTTTGCAGCTAACGATCAGGCTAAGCAGCTGGATCAGATCAAGACTGCTATCGCTGGCGGCTCCAACCTGCTGATTGTCAACGTTGTCACTTCCGGTTCTCCCGACGTTGCTAAGGAAATCCTGGCAGCTGCTGGTGACATCCCCGTTCTGTTCTTCAACCGTGCTATCGGCACCGACGGTTCCGACGTTCCTGTGCTGGCTGATGCAGCTACCGCTTGCTTCATCGGCACCGACGCTCCCGAGGCTGGCCACATGCAGGGCAAGATGATCGGCGACTACCTGCTTGCTAACTACGACGCTGTTGACCTGAACGGCGACGGCACCATCTCCTACGCAATGATGAAGGGCGACGAGGCTAACATCGAGGCTATCTACCGCACCCAGTTCGGCGTGGAAGACGCTGACAAGGTTCTGACCGCTGCCGGCAAGCCCGCTCTGGAGTACTTCGACGCATCCGCTGCTCAGAAGTGGCAGACCGACCTGGAAGGCGCCTGGTCCGCAAAGGCCGCTAAGGACTACATGGATACCAACCTGGTTACCTACAACGAGGCCAACGGCAACATGATCGAGCTGGTCATCTGCAACAACGACGGCATGGCTGAAGGCGCTGTCGCCGCTCTGCAGCAGGCTGGTTACAACAAGGCTGGCGCACACGTTGTTCCCGTCTTCGGCGTTGATGCTACCGACTCTGCCAAGAACCTGATCAAGGAAGGCTCCATGATCGGTACTGTTAAGCAGGATGCCAACGGCATGGCCGTTGCAATTTGCCAGACCGTCAAGGCCATCTCCGAGGGCAAGACCCCCGTTGAGGCTCTGGCTTCCCTGACCGATGCTCGCTTCTCCGTTGCTGGCGACTGCGCTTCCAAGCTGTACGTTGCTTACGCTCCCTACACCGGCGAGTAATTTCTGAATTTTAAATCCGGGCAGCTGTCGCTTTCGGCGGCAGCTGCCCATTCCCCATATTGCGGCGGTAGGTGACGGTGAGCACCGATTGCAGACCATCGGTGTTGACCGTTCCGTATTGCGTGATATGGAAAAATGAAGTAAGGGAGGAAATAACATGGATCAGGATGTTTTGCTGCAAATGACAGAAATCAGCAAAACCTTCCCGGGCGTAAAGGCGTTGGACAAGGTTTCGTTGACCGTTCATCGCGGCTCTGTCCATGCACTGATGGGCGAAAACGGCGCCGGTAAATCCACGCTGATGAAGTGCCTTTTCGGTGTGTATTCCAAGGATGGCGGTCATATCTACCTGGAAGGCAAGGAGATTAATTTCAAAAACAGCCGTGAAGCCCTGGATAATGGCGTTGCCATGGTGCACCAGGAGCTGAACCAGGCGCTGAAGCGCAGCGTTATGGACAATATCTGGCTGGGCCGTTATCCCACCGTCGGCGGTCTGTTCGTCAACGAAAAGAAAATGTACAAGGATACCATGGCCATCTTTGAAGAGCTGGGCATCAATGTGGATCCCCGCCGGATCATGTCCACCATGCCGGTTTCCCAGCGTCAGATGGTGGAAATTGCCAAGGCGGTTTCCTACAATTCCAAGGTCATTGTCTTCGACGAGCCTACCTCTTCTCTGACCGAGGAAGAAGTAGAGCATTTGTTTAAGATCATCAACATGCTCCGTGACCGGGGTGTGGGCATCATTTATATCTCCCACAAGATGGCGGAAATCAAGCGCATTTCCGACTATATCACTGTCATGCGTGACGGCCAGTGGGTAGCCACCAAGCCTGCGGCCGAATTGGAGATGGCGGATATCATCCGGCTCATGGTTGGCCGTGAACTGACCAATCAGTTCCCTCCCAAGACCAATACTCCCGGCGAAACCTATCTGAAGGTGGAAAACCTCACCGGTATGTACAACCAGCTGAAGGATGTATCCTTTGAAGCCCGTCGTGGCGAGGTGCTGGGCCTGGCAGGCCTGGATTCCTCCGGCCGAACCGAAACCCTGGAAAGCATTTTCGGCATCCGCGCTCGTAAGAGCGGTACCGTCACCCTGGATGGTAAGGAATGTCTGAACCGCAACGCCGGCGAATCCATCAAAAACGGTTTCGCTCTGCTGACAGAGGAACGCCGCGCTACCGGTATTTTTGGCGTTTTAGACATCAAGGACAATACGGTTATCTCCAGCCTAAAGCGGCATAGACGCCTGGGCCTGTACTTAAGCGAAAAGTCCCAGCGGGCAGATACCCAGCATTACATCGACGCCATGCGCACCAAAACCCCCTCTCAAGAAACCAAGATCCGCTCCCTTTCCGGCGGCAACCAGCAGAAGGTCATCATCGGCCGCTGGCTGCTGACCGAACCGGAGGTGCTGCTGCTGGACGAGCCAACCCGCGGTATCGACGTTGGCGCAAAATATGAGATCTACCAGCTGATTCTGGATCTGGCCAACAAGGGCAAGACCGTTATTATGGTGTCCTCTGAGATGCCGGAGCTGCTGGGCGTGTGCGACCGGATCGTGGTTATGTCCGGTGGCCGTGTGGCCGGCGAAGTGGACGCTAAGAACACCACCCAGGAAGAAATCATGACCCTGGCCGCCAAATTTGCCTAAGGAGGAAATAGAATATGGTAAATCCTGTTGATAAGCTGCAGCGCACCGCTGCTGAATTCCGCCAGAAGGATATCAAAGATAAGCGCCGCTATCTTGTGGATATGGTGCTGAATAACGCACTGTACATCCTGATGCTGGTGTTCTGTATTTACACTGCAATTCAGAAACCCAACTTCCTGTCCATGAGCTCCCTGGGCAACCTGATCGTGCAGGTGGCTGCTTACCTGCCTATGGCACTGGGCATTGCCGGCTGTATCGTTCTGACCGGTACGGACCTGTCTGCCGGCCGTGCCGTCGGTCTGACTGCTGCCGTTACCGGTGCGTTCCTGCAGCGTACCGACTATCCCAGCAAGATGCTGTCCTTCCTGCCGGAAGTCACTCCTTTCTGGATGATCGTGACTCTGCTGAGCGTGGTGGCCATCGGCGCCATCATCGGCCTGATCAACGGCTTCTTTGTGGCAAAGTTCAGCCTGCACCCCTTCATCGTCACCCTGTCTACCCAGCTGATCACCTTCGGTATCATCCTGTGGTTCTTTGACTTCAACAATGGCGCCCCCATCGGCGGCCTGGATGAGATCTACCGCAATTTCCTGGGCACTACCATGTTCAAGATGGATAAAACCCCCATCCCGCTGTATGTGCTGTATGCCGTGTTTTTGACGGCGCTCATGTGGTTCATCTGGAACAAGACCCGCTTCGGCAAGAACATGTTCGCCGTTGGCTCCAACGCCGAGGCTGCCAAGGTCTCCGGCGTGAACGTGTTCCTGACCACCATGCTGGTGCACACCCTGGCCGGCGCCATGTACGGCTACTCCGGTTTCGTGGAAGGATTCCGTTCCGGCTCCATCGCTGCCGGTACCGGCGCCAACTACGAGTGTGATGCCATCGCAGCTTGCGTTATCGGCGGCGTTTCCTTCGTCGGCGGTACCGGCAAGATCAGCGGCATCGTGCTGGGCGTTTTCGTTCTGCGTATTATCTTCATTGCCCTGACCATGCTGGGCGTCAGCTCCTCCAGCCTGTACATCATCAAGGGCGCGATCATCCTCTGCGCCTGCGCACTGGATATGCGTAAGTACCTGGTGAAGAAGTAATGGAAGAAAACCGCCCCGAAACTCCTGCTGAGGAGCAAGTTCCGAAATTCCGGGGGCTTTACCGCTATGTAAAAATCTCCGTGAAGGCATTGGATGTGATCATCATTGCCTGCCTCGCGGTTATTCTGGTGGTATTCGCGCTGGAAATGCGGAATCCCGGCTTTACCGTTACCTTCGACGCCCGTGGCGGCACGGATGTGCCGGCGCAGAATCAAATGTACGGCGAGCTGAAACAGTTTCCGGAACCGCCTACACGGGAAGGGTACACCTTCACCGGGTGGTATCGGGATCCGAACTGTGACCAGCTGTGGAGACTGGAAATCGACATTGTGGATACGGACTTGACCCTGTATGCCGGATGGCAGAAAAACGAATAGCAAAAGCCCCTGATGCAGCGCATCAGGGGCTTTCGTTATGCCTTGTTCAGTTGCTCCATTTCTTCATCGGTTAGGATCAGCTCTGCGCCCTGCAGGTTGCTGACGAAATGCTCTGTCCGGGAAGAACCGAACAACGGAATCACCTGGGGAAAACCGTCACAGCGGTACAAATTCACCATCCAGACCACTGCCAAAGCGGTGGGGCTGACACCCTTTTCCTTGGCCAGGTTCTGCAGCGTCGTCAGCCGTTCTCCGGCCACCAATTCCGCGGGCAAGCGCTGGGCATTGGCATAGCCGCCCTTGGCCAGGCTGGAATAGGCCACCAAGGGGATATTTTTTGCTTCCAGGTAGCGCAGCCGCTCCCGGTTCGCGTATTCGTTGAAAATATATTGGGGCGCCCGGTCACCTCTGGCCTGCAGATAGGTAAACCATTGCTGCATCACGGTATAGGGTGTTTTGGCCACGGAATTGGCCTCCGCAAAGCGCCAGGTATCGTAATTGCTGCCGCCAAGATGACGAACTTTGCCCTTTTTCACAAGAGCGTGGAAGGCTTCCATGGTTTCTTCCAAAGGTGTGGTGGGGTCGTCGGTGTGGGCATAGTACAGATCAATATAGTCCGTCTGCAGTTTCCGCAGGCTTTCGTCGATCCAGTATTCAATCTGCTCCTTTTTTAGTCCCTGTCCTTTGCCGTGACGGTCAAAGCCTACCTTGGTGGCCAGCACCACCCGATCCCGGCATTTGCGGCTTGCAAAATATTCACCCAGCAGAGTTTCGCTTTCATCGCCGGTGCCTTGCCAATGGGCATAGTTGTTGGAGGTGTCTACGAAGTTGCCGCCCAGATCCAAATAGGCATCCAGCACAGCAAAGGCCTGTTCCTTGGAGGTGGTGGTGCCAAAATCCATGGCGCCCAGCGCCACATTGGAAACTTCCAGGCCATTGGGCAGAAGCAGTTTTTTCATCATCGTTCTTCCTTTCCTTCCGGTTTGGCTCCATTATAGCCCATGCATGGAAAGAAAGCAATCTGAAAGAGAAAAACGGAATGATTTGTGGGGATTTTTTGCTTTTGCTATTTCTTTTTTGGAACAATCGTTGTATAATGAAGAAAATAAAATGGGAGGTATGTATTATGACCACATCTGTCCTGCGAATTGACCCTATGCAAAAGGAAGTCCTGGATGCCGGCTTCCGCGCGGCTTTTGGCTGCGAACCTGCCCGCTATTTTTCCGCTCCGGGCCGTACCGAAATCGGCGGCAACCACACGGACCATCAGCGGGGTCGGGTTTTGGCAGCAGCCGTGAACCTGGATACAGTGGCAGCTGTTCGGGAAAATGGCACCGACACCATCCGTATTCTGTCCAAGGGTTACCCCCGTTGCGAGATCAATGTGACAGATCTGACCCCCAAGGCAGAGGAGATCAACTCTACCCCTGCGCTGATCCGCGGTGTTGCCGCCCGCTTCGCCCAGCTGGGCTGCCGGGTGAAGGGCTTTGATGCCTACTGCGAATCCACGGTTCTGCCCGGCAGTGGCCTGTCTTCCTCCGCAGCCTATGAAGTGCTGATTGGCACCATCATCAACCATCTGTTCTTCGATGCCCGTGTTTCTCAGGCAGAAGTGGCACAGATTGGTCAGTATGCCGAAAATGTCTTCTTCGGTAAGCCCTGCGGCTTGATGGATCAGACCGCCTCCGCTGTGGGCAACCTGGTGACCATCGACTTTTTCGACAAGGAGCACCCTGTGATCACCCCCGTGGCCTTCGATTTCTCCGCCTGCGGCCATGCCCTGTGCATCATTGACTCCGGTGCAGACCACGCCGACCTGACCGATGAATACGCTGCCATCACCCAGGAACTGAAGGCGATCTGTGCCCACTTCGGCAAGGATGTGCTGACACAGATCGACGAGGCTGACTTCTTCGCCGCCATCCCCGCGCTGCGCAAGCTCTGTGGCGACCGGGCTGTTCTGCGTGCCATCCACTTCTATGCCGACACCGCCAGAGTTCCTCAGCAGGTGGAAGCCCTCCGCCAGGGCGACTTTAACCGTTTCCTGCAGCTGATTAAGGAAAGCGGCCAGTCCTCCTGGATGTATCTGCAGAATGTCATTCCCGCCGGCTACAAAGCTCATCAGGATGTGGCTGTGGCACTGGCGCTGTGCAATCATCTGCTGCAGGGTAAGGGCGCATACCGGGTACACGGCGGCGGCTTTGCTGGCACCGTCCAGGCCTTTGTTCCCTTTGAGATTTTGGAATCCTTCCGCACCGGCATCGACGCCATTTTGGGTGAAGGTGCCTGCCATGTGCTGTCCATCCGTGCCCAGGGCGGCGTAGAGATGGAGGTAGCGAAATGAGAATCGAAACCTACATCGATTCTTTGGTTTCCTACGCCATGAATACCGGCCTGGCAGCACCTGTTGACCATCAGGTGCTGACCAATCGACTGCTGGATTTGCTGCGGCTGGACAATTATGAGCTCTCCGATGAGCCGCAGACAGAAGACCTGGAAGAAATCTTGGCCGGCATCCTGGATTATGCTGTGGAAAGGGATTTGTGTGATGATGGCATCACCGCCAAGGACATTTTCGACACCCGCATCATGGGCGCCATTACCCCCATGCCCCGGGAAGTAATCCGTACATTCTGGGACAAGTATGCCCAGGATCCTGTCCAGGCAACGGATTGGTATTATAAGTTCAGCTGCGACACCGATTACATCCGTCGCTACCGCATCGCCAAGGATATGCGGTGGAAGTATGCCTCCGAATACGGTGAAATGGACATTACCATCAACCTGTCCAAGCCTGAAAAGGATCCCAAGGCCATCGCTGCCGCGAAAAACGCACCCCAGACCGCCTATCCCAAGTGCCAGCTGTGCCGGGAGAACGAAGGATACGCCGGTCGGATGAATCATCCTGCCCGTGCCAACCACCGCATCGTGCCCATCGAGGTATGCGGTGCTGACTGGTGCCTGCAGTATAGCCCCTATGTGTACTATAACGAGCACTGCATCGTCTTTAACGCTGAACATATCCCTATGAAGATCGACAAGTCCGCCTTTGAAAAACTGCTGGACTTCGTCCGGGTGTTCCCGCACTATTTTGTGGGTTCCAATGCGGATCTTCCCATTGTGGGCGGCTCCATTTTGAGTCATGAGCATTTCCAGGGTGGCCACTACACCTTCGCCATGGAAACCGCTCCTGTGGAGCAGGAGATCACCTTCCGGGGATTTGAAGACATTTCCGCCGGTATTGTCAAGTGGCCCATGAGTGTCATCCGTCTGCGGGGCAGCGACCCTGCCCGGATCGCCGACCTGGCGGACAAGATCCTGGTCCTGTGGCGGGGTTACAGCGACGAAAGCGTGAACATCATCGCTTTCTCCGACGGACAGCCCCACAACACCATCACCCCCATCGCCCGCCGCAGAGGGGAAGATTACGAGCTGGATCTGGTGCTGCGCTGCAACATCACCACCGAGGAGCATCCCATGGGCGTGTTCCATCCCCATGCGGATAAGCATCACATCAAGAAGGAAAACATCGGCCTCATCGAGGTCATGGGCCTTGCGGTGCTGCCCAGCCGCCTGAAAAAGGAGCTGTCCGACCTGGCGGAAGCTGCCTGGAAGGGTGCGGATATTTCCCAGGACGAAGCCTTGCAAAAGCACGCTGACTGGCTGGAAGCATTGAAAAAAGAATATACCTTCACCCAGGAAAACGCTCTGGACATCCTGCTGCAGGAAACCGGCAAAGTCTTTGCCGCTGTTTTGGAGGATGCTGGCCTGTATAAGAACACTGCTGAAGGCAAAGCCGCTTTCCGGCGCTTTGTGGATTATGTGAATCGGGAGGAGTAAAACATGAATGTTTTGGTAAGCGGCGGCGCCGGCTATATCGGCAGCCATACTGTTGTAGAACTGATCAATGCCGGCCATCAGGCCATCATTGTGGATGATCTGTCCAATGCCAAGGCCGATGTGGTAGACCGCATCGAAACCATCACCGGCAAGCGCCCTGCCTTCTACCGGGCAGATTGCAAGGATAAGAACGCCCTGCGGGAAGTGTTCTCCGCCTATAAAATCGACGCCATCATCCATTTTGCTGCCTTCAAGGCTGTGGGTGAAAGCGTCA
This sequence comes from Faecousia sp., assembly GCA_045124575.1. Lineage (GTDB taxonomy): Bacteria > Bacillota > Clostridia > Oscillospirales > Oscillospiraceae > Faecousia. The sequence goes on along the minus strand of JBGVMD010000090.1, from coordinate 11,676 downwards.
GAAAGCCTTTGGAATACTACCGCAACAATCTGGACAGCACCTTCTCCCTGCTGGAAGTGATGGAGGAATTTGACTGCAAGAAGTTCATTTTCTCCTCTTCCGCTACGGTTTACGGCCCCAACAATCCCCACCCCTACAAGGAAGAGATGCCCGCCATCCAGTCTTCTTCTCCCTACGGTTGGACCAAGGTGATGATCGAGCGGGTGCTGACGGACTATGTGACTGCCCATCCCGATTTTTGCGCCGTTCTGCTGCGCTACTTTAACCCCATCGGTGCCCATGATTCCGGCCTCTTGGGCGATGACCCCAACGGCATCCCCAACAATCTGATGCCCTACATTGGCCGTGTGGCAGCCGGTCAGTTGGAAAAACTGACCATCTTTGGCGACGATTATCCCACCCCCGATGGAACCTGCCAGCGGGATTATCTGCATGTGGTGGATCTGGCCGTGGGTCACTTGAAGGCACTGGAGTTTGCAAAGGATACCCAGGGTGTGGAAGCCATCAACCTGGGCACCGGCAATGGCATTTCCGTGCTGGAGCTGGTTCACGCCTTCAATAAGGCCAATGACATGGATCTTCCCTATGTGATCGGTCCCCGTCGTGACGGCGATCTGCCCGCTTTCTGGGCAGATGCGGAAAAGGCCAAGCGCCTGCTGGGCTGGGAAGCCGTCCACTCTGTGGAGGATATGTGCCGTAGCGCCTGGAATTTTGCCAAGAACGCCAAGTAATTCGCTATCAATAAAAAAGCGCTGTTCCCATCAATCCGGTTGGATTTTGTGGGAACAGCGCATTTTTATGGATTTTTTATTTATTTTCTTCCGTATCCAGTTTGCCGAAGAGTACTAATAACAGTAGTCCCACGGGGAAAATGATGGAGGAGAGAATGCCGATTTTCAGATTGTCACCAAAATAACCGGACACCACGCCCACCATGGTGGGACCGACGGAGCATCCTACGTCACCGGCCAGCGCCAACAGGGCAAACAGGGCAGTACCTGCCCGGGGCAGCGCCTTGGAAGCCAGGCTCAGGGTGCCGGGCCACAGGATGGAAATGGCGAAGCCGCAGATGGCACAGCCGATCAGATTGATGACAGGGTTGGGCACCAGACTGATCAGCAAATAAGACACCAGGCACAGTGCGGCGCTGAAGGTGATAAACTTGCGAAGATCCCAGTCTTTTGCCACAGTGACATGCATGACCCGGCCGAGACCCATCAGCACAGCAAAGGACAGCGGGCCTGCCAGATCGCCGACGGTTTTGGAAACCCCCAATCCCTTTTCCGCGAAAGCGGACACCCACTGACTGACAGAAAGCTCGCTGGAGCCGGCACAAACCATCATCAGGATCATCAGCCAAAACAGCTTGCTCTTTCCCAACTCTTTCCAGCTCATGCTCTGCTGGCCCTCCGGGATCAGATGGTTTACCGGGGCGAACAGAAAGAGGGTACCCACAGTTGCCGGCAGCACTGCCCAGAAGAGGGCCAGATACCGCCAATTTTCGATGCCGAAGATCTTGAAAAACGCTACCGATACCAGCACCACCAGCACATGGCCCCAACAGTAGAAGGAATGCATCAGGCTCATGGCGGCGGCCTTGTTGTCCGAGGGGGTGCTTTCCACAATGGGGCTGGTGAGCACTTCCAACAAGCCGGCGCCGATGGAATAGATGATGACGCAGGTCGTGAGACCTACAAAAGGGGTGGGCATCGCATCCGGTAAAATCGCCAGCAACGCCAGGCCGGAGGAGCAAAACACATGGGCAAGGACCTGGCCCGCTTTATAACCCAAGTAGTCCACCCAAACGGCCGCAAAGAAGTCCACGGTCAGCTGAACGAGGAAATTCAATGTGACAAACAGCGCAATCTGCGGCAGGGGAATGCCGAAGGATTCGTGGAACATCACAAACAGCAGCGGCAGAAAGTTCACGACCGTGGATTGCACCAGGGAGCTGCCAAAGCAGCAGGTCATGGTCAGTTTGTAATTCTTTTTCATTTACTTTCCTCCCTGTGTCTTGCGAAGTATCCCGGTGCTGCTGCTGATACCATCATCATTGGGTGTTAGCGGAGCTGTCAGTAAAGTCAATCATGACCTTCAGCATCTGCCCGGCATTGCGGTCAAAGTCTGCGAAGGCCTGGGCGATATTGTCTAGCTTGTATTCGTGGGTGATGATCTTCTCCAAATCCACCTTGCCGGCTTGTACCAAATCAATGAGTTCCAAGAAATCCCGCTTCAAGGCATTGCGGCTGCCGAAAATCTGCAGTTCTTTCTTCTGAATCAAGGTGAAGTTAAAGTCGAGATTCTTCTTGCCGATGCCGATGAGCACCACTTTGCCCCCGAAGGCCGCGGCATCAATGCAGTTTTGGAAGGTTTCCGGCATGCCCACCGCTTCAATGCAAACATCAAAACCACATGCGGTGGAATTACCCTGAATGTTGACAGCGCCGGTGATCTGCCGGACTGCCGCTTCCAATGCGCCGGGGCGGTCATTGAGAATGGCGCCTGCGAAACCGAAGGTATCCATGGCATAGCGCAGTTTCTCCTGCGCCACATCGCACAGATATACCTCTGCACCCATGATCTTGGCGGCGTTGGCGGCCAGCACGCCGATGGTGCCTGCGCCCACCACCAGAACCTTTTGACCCGGCTGGATATGGGCTTGCTGCACCCCGTGGTAGCTGATGCAGAAAGGCTCGATGGCGGCCAGCACCTTTGGGGAAAGTCCCTTGCCGGGATAGATCCGGTCCAGGGGCATGGTGATGTATTGGCAGAAAGCGCCGTCCCGCTGGCATCCCATGGTCTGATTGTCCATACAGGCGTTGACAATACCCCGGCGGCAGCTGTAACAATGGCCGCAGTTGAAATAGGGGTTGCAGGTGACAATCATGCCTTTTTTCAAACCGTAGTTGTTGTCATCTATCTCCACAATTTCGGCACTGAATTCATGGCCGGGAATCCGGGGATAGCTGAAATAGGCGAAGGTGCCCCGATAAGAGCCCAAATCACTGCCGCAGATGCCGCCGTAAAGCAGTTTCAGCAGGGCTTCACCGGGCTTGCGAACGGGTATTTCCATGTCCCGGATCTCGATTTGGCCGGGGGAATTGATGTAAATCGCTTTCATAGATTATCTCCTGTGGTCAGCGGTCGGGATCGATGTAGTTGGCATTCCAAATCACCGCCGTTTTCAGTGGCGCGCCCTTGCAGAAGATTCGATTGGCATAGGCGTCCATGGGATCAGCGGTGAACTGATCCCGGTCGATTAGTTCCACGATTTGGTCATAATCGCTGTGCTCCAAAATGCGGATGGCCTCTTCCATGTGATCCTGGCGGAAATTGATGGAGCCGAAGATCAGCTGATTCTTAAAGCCGAAGGGCATGGTGTCATAGGCAACGGTGGGACCCAGGGAAAAACTGTTGTAAATGCCGTTGCAGCCCAGCACCCCATGCGTGAAGGCAATGTGTTGGTCGGCGTTGGTGCCGCTGGCGCCAATGAACACGGTGGCGGTGCCCCCCAACTTTTCCAGGATGGCTTGGGCCAGGGCTTCTTGGGTAGCAAAATCGTTTTTCACATAGTCGGCGCCGCATTTTTTCAGAGCAAAGGCCACCTTGGGGCTGTCTTCTTCGCTGCGGGCTACAAAAACAATCTTGGCATGAGGATATTTCTGACGGATGAGATCGCCGATGAACATGCCGGTGGTGCCTAAACCGAAGATGCATACCCGCCGGAAGGTGTCCTCTCGGGCCATGCGCCGTGCTTCCTGCTCGCTGCACCGGTGCTGGGCCATTTTGACCCGGAAATTGTGGGCTTCGCCCAGATCTTCCATCCGTTCCCGCTGGAAGATCATGCAGGCATAGGGGTCGGCGAACACCAGCTTCTTTGCCATGGAAAGGGCAATTTTTTCGTCTTGCACATAGCCGTCAGGGATGGGAAGCAGCATGTCCGGGTGATAGAAATTCCGGTCAGAGAACAAACCGTCCGCACCGTCGCAGCCGTATTCAAAATAACTTTCTTCTTCCGTATAGCGGGTGGGGTCATAGCTGTTGCCGCCTCGGATCAGCACGATGGCAAACCGATTTTCCGACGGTACCCACACAAGACCCTCATGGCCGTTGATCAGCCGATTGGTACCAGCGGGGAATTTGGACTGCAGCATACTCTGCTGGCCCATATGCATCAGCTCCCAATCGGTGCCGCAGAAACCGACGAAAACACTTTCCGCTTCAATGCCGGTTTTTTCTTCTTCGCCCCGAAGCCGCCGTCTGGGCGGATTGATCCGTTCTACCTCACCGTAAACCAGAGGGCGGATGGGGTCATTCTGAAAATATGTTGCTTTTACCATGGGACACCTCTTATTCCACCATATTGATTACTTTTTCCGGCACCGGGAGATTGGCAAAGCCATAGAACCGGGCGGCGTTTTCTCCCAGCAGAAGTTCCTTTTCTTCCTCTGTCAGTGCGTCGCTTTTTTCAATGAAATCCTTGCTCATGGCATAGGTAATGGCGGTCATGGTGCGGGGATAGTCGCTGCCCCACATGAGCTTGTGAATGCCGCAAATGTCAATGGCCTCCCGGATGGCCGCGATGGCGGAAGGGTAGGGGTAGAACTCTTTATGGAACAGCCATGTGATGCCGCCGCTTTCGATGTACACGTTAGGATTTTTCGCCAGTGCAATTTGCTTTTGCCAGCCTGGGGTGGTCACCATGCCAAAATGGCCGATGGCGATGAGCAGACTGGGGAATTCTTCCGCCAAGTGCTGCATGGCATCGGTCTGCAGGTCCCCGTCGGCCAGGTCGATGGAAATAAACTTGCCCAGTCGGTCTGCTTGGGCAAACACCGCCCGGTGCTGTAGCAGATCCTGATCGGCAAGGCGGCCGGCACAAATCTTGATGCCGTCAAAATCCGCTACCCGCCGGTCCTCCAGGGGGGCTTCTTCGTACAGACAGCAGACCCGCATCCGCTCCGGGAATTGCCGGCGGCATTGCAGCAGATAATCGTCCTGATTGCCGTCAATATATTCCTGGGTCACAACGCAGCCGCTGACCTGGGCATAATCCATATTGGCCAGCAGCATTTCTGCGGTGTTGCGGCCGTCCACCATATAAGGCGGCATCATTTGGCGCAGCACACCGCCAAAATCACTTTTTCCGCCGGTAAGCACGGTGACGGGCTTGCCGTTTACTCGCCCGTGCTGGGGATTCCATAAATGGACATGCGCATCAATGACCATGGCGCTGGCCTCCTGTGTTGTTCGTATATTGGTAATTTAACCATAGCATATTTTCGGCGGTTCGTCAATTTTAACTGTAGATAAACGACGATAAATCGCACTTGAATGCGTACCTGCCCAGCAAATCACTTGATTTTTCCAGTGGAATCCATTATATTAGTGGTGTACGTCGCAAAAACAAGCTTTTTGATTCGGCAGAGGATTTGGTAACCTGAAGTCCCAAGAGGCTGTTTGATAATGTTTTGTCAGGGAGGACAACCATGACGGACTATAAGCAAATTTATATGGATTACATGGACGAGAAAGGGATCAAGTATATTGATCACGACGAGTATCATGTAGAGGTGCGGTATACCGGCGACAATTTGAATACCATTCCGGTGCATGTTTTCTTTGCGAAGGACGGGTCGGATAATGTTCGGCTGGTTTGCTGGAAAATATATAAATGTCCCAAAGAGGAGCTGGGAGCGGCTTGCGGCATTTGCAATTTGCTGAACAAGAAATTCAGATGGGTGAAATTCTATGTGGATGAAGATTACGATTTTGTGGGCGAAATGGATGCACTGATCGATCCGGTTTTTGTGGGCGATGAATGTGCAAAGCTGGTTCGCAAAATGGTAAATATCATAGATGATGCCCACCCGAAGATCGAAGCATTTCTGTGGAGCTGTTGAGCTATTTCACCGTAGACGGAAAACATGAAATCCGGCACGAAAATATTGTAAATAAAGTGTGATTTTCATCACATTCTTAGAAAAAAGGAGAAAATCATGGACAAGATCAGAATTCAAGACGACCTGTACACCTATGTCAACCAGGCCAAGCTGGACGAGCTGGTAATTCCGGACGATATGCCCGTTGCCGGTGGCTTCGCCGCCCTGGCCGAGGATGTGGAAAAGCTGATGATCGGCGAATTCAACGATATGTGCAAGGACGCATCCTATCCCAACGAGCATATGGAAAGAGCCTGCACCCTGTTTAAGCTGGCCAAGGATGTGAAGCGGAAGAAGAAGCACGGCATCAAGCCTGCGCTGAAGAATCTGGCCATTCTGAGGAAACTTACCACCCTGCGTGGCTACAACTTGCACACCAAGGAACTGATCCTGAAGGGCATCGCCATGCCCATGAGTATCATGGTCGAGCCCAACATGAAGGACACCACCCATCACTGCGTTATGGTTCAGGGCCCCAGCGTGATCCTGCCCGACGCTTCCTACTATAAGAACGAGCAGCAGAGAGACCAGCTGCTGGGTCTGTGGTCTAACTTTGCCAAGCAGGTGCTGACCATCGCCGGTCACAGCGAGGAAGAGAGCGACACTCTGCTGAAGGACACCCTGGCCTTTGACGCCCTGGTGGCCAAGTACGTTAAGACCAGCGAAGAGTGGTCTGAGTACGTCAAGATGTATAACCCCATGAAGACCGGCCGCCTGGCCGGCATGGTGAAGCCTCTGAATCTGAAGAAGCTGCTGACGGACCTCTTTGGCTTTGTGCCTGAGGAGATTATCGTGGCAGAGCCCAGATACTTCAAGAATTTCAAGGAAGTTTTCAATCCCGAGACCTTTGAAATGTACAAGAGCTGGGCCTATGTGGTCACCCTGATGGGCAGCTGCAGCCTGCTGAGCGAAGAGCTGCGTGACCTGGGCGGCGCTTTCCGCAGAGCCCTGTCCGGCATCGCCGCCAGCTCCTCCGCCGAAAAGTTTGCCTACCAGCTGGCTTCCGGCCTGTACAGCGAGCCTGTTGGCCTGTACTACGGTGAAAAGTACTTTGGCGAGGAAGCCAAGAAGGACATCACCGAGATTGTCCAGCAGATCGTTGCCACCTATCAGAAGCGTATTGCCGCCAACGACATTCTGGAGCAGGCCACCAAGGATAAGGCCATTCTGAAGCTTTCTAAGATGGGTCTGAAGCTGGCTTACCCCGACCGTGTGGAAGAAATCTACACCAAGCTGGTGTTCGATGAGAGCAAGTCCCTGTTCGATGTGGTGAATTCTCTGAGCAAGATCCGCATGGAGGAGAATTTCGCCAAGATTAATAAGGAAGTCGATCGTACCCACTGGGCAATGCCTGGCCACATGGTCAACGCCTGCTACGATCCCTTCGTCAACGACATTACCTTCCCTGCCGCTATTCTGCAGCCTCCCTTCTACTCCATCAATCAGACCAGAAGCGAAAACCTGGGCGGCATCGGCGCTGTCATCGGCCACGAGATCTCCCACGCCTTCGACTCCAACGGCGCCAAGTGCGACGAGCTGGGCAACCTGAACAACTGGTGGACCAAGGCTGACGAGCGGAAGTTCAATAAGAAGGTCAATGCCATGATCAAGCAGTTCGACGGCATCGAGCTGCCCTGGGGCGTTTGCAACGGCAAGTTCACCGTCAGCGAGAACATCGCCGATAACGGTGGTATGGCTGTTACCCTGGACATCATGTCCCGTTCCGAGAACGTTTCCTTCGAGGAGTACTTTGCTAACTGGGCTCGCGTCTGGTGCCAGAAGGCAAAGCCCGAATATCAGGCACTGCTGCTGCAGGTGGACGTCCACGGCCCCTGTTACCTGCGTGCCAATATGCCTCCCAGAAACTTCCCTGAGTGGTATGCTGCCTTCAATGTGAAGAAGACCGACGGCATGTATCTGGCCCCCTCCAAGCGGGTGGTTATCTGGTAAGGAATACCCTGAAATATTCAAGGGAGTGTTGCAAGCTGCAACACTCCCTCTTTTTGCCTGTTTAGAACAAAATCAGTGCGGTGTAGGTGATGGTTTTTTCTCCGTGGTGGTAGGCGACGCCAGCATCCCGGCAGACTTGGGTGACAAAGAGCCCGTAGCCCTCCATGCTGGACATGGCTTCTTCCGGGAAACGACAGGGTTCGGGGTAGGCACACTGCTTACACACCCGGCAGCCGCCGGAGCCCAAGCAGAGAGCATGGGGATATTCCTTGCGGATTTCTTCTGCAAGGGCGTAGAATTGCCGCAAATGCCGCCCCTCGGTGTCCCGGTAACATTTGGAGTCAATGGCCTTGCGCATATGGCCGATGGTCTGCAGAAGAATGCCGGTGGAATACCAGCGCATTTTTTTCTGACATGCTTCGATGGTGCCAACAACTGGGGGGCAGGTCCAGTTTTTGCCGTAAGCGCCGCATTTGTCCGCGGCACACATGGCGCGCACATCCTCCCGGGCTTGCAGTTGCTGGGGATCCAGCGGCACGGCGGTGTCAAAGCCCATCTGTTTCGCTTTTTCCAGCCATTGGGTCATACAATTTCCTCCCGAAAGAGCATGGCCTTGGCGAAGACTTTGGGGAAGCCCGGCACAGTGGCCAACTCTAAAAATTCGATTTTGCCCGTTAATGTTTGGGTCAGGGGAAGAAACGCTTGGTCGCAGACCAGCATTTTTGCACCGCAGCCGGCAGCGTTGCCAAGGGCTTCAATCCTGCCCATCAGCTCTTCCGGAAGCAGACCTATACGGCAGGCGTTTTTGGGATTCATATAGCTGCCGAAAGCACCCGCCAGCTGCACTTTTTGAATGTCCTGGATCTGTAGGCCCAGCTGCTTGGCCATCAGGGTGATGCCGGCGCAAATGGCGCCCTTGGCCAGCTGCACCTGGCGGATATCGTCCTGGGTCAAATAAATATCTTCAGTCAGCTGGAAAATGTGGTCGGCATTTTGGATGCGCCCCCGGGTGTTCAGTAAGCCCAGCTCCAGTCCAACGGCAATGGCATCGATGAGACCGCTGCCGCAGATGCCGGTGGCGTTGCCGCCGCCAATGACGGAGCATTGGATTTTTCCCTTTTCCAGCCAGACATGGTCGATGGCGCCGTCGGCAGCCCCCATGCCAAAATGGATGTTTGCGCCTTCCAGCGCCGGGCCGGCGGCGGTGGCACAGGCGATCATGCGGTTTTTATTTCCCAAAACCATCTCTCCATTGGTGCCAATGTCCACCAGCAGGGTAAGGGCGTCTTGTTCGTAAAGTTTAGTGGCCAACAGGCAGCCCATGGTGTCAGCGCCCACGAACCCTGCAATGTCCGGCACGATCAGCATTTGTGCTTGGGGACAAATGGGCAGAATGTCCTGGCAGGGGATGGCTTTGGCTTCCGTCAGTACGGGGGAGAAGGGGATGTTTGCTAAATTGGTCGGGGACAGTCCCAGCAGGAACTGTTGCATGGCTGGGTTTCCCACCACGGAAACCACACCGATCTGATGGGGGGAAATGTTGGCGTCTTCGCAGACTGTGCGGATCAGCGTGGCCATGGCATCCCGGATCATCCCCGTCAGCTGGGGTAGGGCATCCCCTAAGGCGGCCTGGATCCGGGAGATCACGTCAGCGCCGAAGGCGGCTTGGGGATTGGGCATGCTGCTGACAGCCAGGGGGGTGCCCGTCGTACCGTCCAACAAAAAACAAACCACGGTGGTGGTACCGATGTCAAAAGCCAGAAGCGGACCTTCCCGAAGGGGGTTCATGGTGACGGCATCACAAGTGCCTGCCTGCAAAATCCGCAACGCACCCTTTTGGGGGAGTGCCACGGTCATATCCTGCTCCACAATGGCTTGACAGGCCAAAACTTCCGTGCCGCCCACCAAAACCTTACACTTGCCGCAGGTGCCGCGACCGGCGCAAGGGGTATCCGGGTGCAGGTCGGCTTGCGTCAGCGCCTCCAGGAGCCGCGTGCCGGTCGGTACGGCAATTTGCCGGGCCTCTGCAGGTATGGAAACAATGGGCATGGTGCATCCCCCCTTCTGTATTTCTGGCTTTATCATACACGAAAACCACGGGTTTTGCAATTGCGGATTCTTGACATTGCCCGGGGAACGGAGTATACTGTATTTATATGAACGTGTTCGTAAAAAAGGAGGGACCTATGCCCAAGATCATTGAAAATCTCCGGGAAAAACTGGTGCGGGAAGCCCAGTATCAGGTGGAAGAGCGTGGATACAGCGCTCTGACCATTCGCTCCGTTGCCAATGCCTGCGGCGTGGGTGTGGGCACGGTTTACAACTACTTTGCCTCCAAGGATGCGTTAGTGGCCGCCTTTATGCTGGAGGATTGGCAAAAATGCATGGATGCGGTGACCTTTGCCGGTCAGCAGGCGCAGTCGCCCCAACCGGTGCTGGAATGTATGCACACCCAGCTGCGCCAGTTCACCCTGCAATACCAAAGTATTTTTGCCGATAAAGCGGCACTGGCCAGCTTCTCCGGTTCTCCCAGCCCCTATCACAGCCTGTTGCGCAGCCAAATGGCCCAGCCCCTGCGGGCCTTTACTGCCGACGATTTTACTGCTGAATTTATAGCCGAGGCGCTGCTGACCTGGACGGTGGCGGGCCGGAGCTTTGAAGAAATTGACGCCTTGATCGAAAAAATCATTTAAGGAGAGATGCAATATGTCCAGCTTTGAAAATCTGCGCGTGGTAGACAATTTCTACCAGACATCCCTGTTCTTCCCCATGCCTACCGTGGTCATCTCCACCCAGTGTGAAGACGGCTCCACCACCCTGGGCCCCTACTCTCTGGTGCAGCCCTACTATGTGGCCGGCAAGGATTTTTACGCCATGCTGCTGTCCTGCCGCAACTCCTCCAACACCGCTCAGAACATCCTGCGCACCGGCAAATGCGCCATCAACTTTGTGGATGACAAGCCCTCCACCTTCAAAGAGTGCGTGAAGCTGTCCTGGCCCGGCGACAAGCCCGAGGACAAGATGCCCAAGTGCAACTTTAAGTTGGAAAAGGGCCAGGCCGAAGGTGAGCGCCCCATGGTGCTCTCTGACGCCATTCAGGTCATCGAGTGTACCTGGGTTCGGGAGCTGGACAATGCCCAGAACGATGCCCCCGGCTGCCTCAACGGCTATGAGCCTCCTTACCACGACTTTAACGGCATTACCAGTAAGTTCGGCGCCCACTTCATCCTGAAGGTGGATAAGATCCTGATGAAGAAGAAGTATTCTGACGCCATCATCAACGGTGTCCGGGCTCAGGATTTCCCGCCCCTGCCCGTGGACTACGGCTACCGCGACTCCAAGAACTTCTGGTTCCACCGCAAGAAGAGACTGCGCGCAGAGCTGCTGCCCATCCGCAAGCAGAGCCTGGATTCTGTCCGCTACGCTGCCGACCGGGCTGACGACAAGGTCAAGTTCACCGACGACGCTTTGGAAACCATCCTGAATGTGCCCCGTGTGTTCCTGCCCCTGGTTCTGAAGGGCTGCGTGGAATGGGCAAGAGAAAATAACTGCGAACTGATTACCGCCGCAGAGATGAAGATCATCAACGACAAGCGGGCTAAGGAAAAGAATAAGAAATAAATTGGAATTTATCGGGCTGGTGCAAAACTGTGTCATTGCGAGGAGGCGTAGCCGACGTGGCAATCCCCCGGTCGAAAAGGACAACAAAACGATGCGCTCGGGGCAGGTTTTCCCTCGTTACCGGGGGATCCCCACACCATCCTGCGGGATGGTTCGGGATGAC
>JBGVMD010000089.1:0-5800 GCA_045124575.1 Faecousia sp. | reverse complement strand
TTATTCAATTTACAAGGTACACCGTTCGCACCAGCGAACTTTTATATGTTAGCACATCATTTACCATTTGTCAAGATGTTTTTCACAAATTTTCAAATTTTATTTTGTGCTATCTGCTGTGCTCCGGTTGCCCTTCATCGCGACAGCTTGCATATGATAGCACACCGCTTCCCAATTGTCAAGCACTTTTTTCGTCTTTTTTCAAAAAAATTCGAGGGCTCTTTCGAGCCCTCGATATACTCTTTTATTCCGCGTCCTCGATGAGGCCGTAGCCGCCATCATGACGCTTATACACCACAGCAAAGGCACCCCCATTGTCCTCATCCCGGAAAGCAAAGAAGGTGTGCTCCAGCAGATTCATCTGCAGAACCGCCTCTTCCCGGCGCATGGGCTTGATGGGGAACTTCTTGATACGCACGATGCTCAGATCCTCTTCTTCCACTTCAGGAACAAAGGACGTTTCCTCCGCGGTGCGGACGAATGCATCCTGCTTCAAGCGACGGGCCAAGCGGGTCTTATTCTTGCGAATCTGACCTTCAATTGTACCGATGGCCGCATCAATGGATGCGAACATATCGGAAGTACTCTCCTTGGCCCGGAACCAGGTGCCTGCGCCATGAACAGTCAGTTCCACAATGTTCCGGTTCTTCTCCACAGAGAAGGTGATCAAAGCCTCTGCGTCCTCATCAAAGAAACGGGCCAGCTTCATCACTTTCTTTTCAGCATACTGGTGGACATTACCGGGCAGTTTTACGCGCTTTTCACTGTACTGAAATTTCATATGCGACAGCTCCTTTCGTGTCACCGATTATTCGGTGTAAGGACATTATACCACATATTGCGGACAGTTGCAAGGGCGGATTGTAAATATTGTGTAAAATAGATTTATTTCCCTGCTGGCTTCAACCAAAGCGATACTGAGGCAATCATACCAAACTCAGCCCAAGGCATGGTGCTAGCGTGCTGCCAAATACAGCTGGGGAGCACCAGCAAAATGGGCAAGAACCACAGTTCTCTGCGAAATTTGCCAGCCGTGTGCAAGCTGGTAAGGAACATGAATACAAACAGAATCACATAACCCGCCGCAGGCAGAATATTGCACAGCAGGTCGCTTAGGAACAGACTCACAGAATTCATGGCCGGGGGCACCCATGCGCCTTGCACCACCACGATAACTAACGGCAGCATCCCCACCGTCACCAGCCAATTTTTCTGGCGGGTCAACAGGCACAATCCCAAAAGTAGCCACAGCGCAGGCATTAAAAGCATACTGATCCGCCAAGCAGAACCGCCCAGGATGCCAAGGCATTTCAAAAACACCACGAACAGGCTGAATACACCGCCCAGGGTGGGGAGTAAATCATTGGATTTTCCTTTTGCCATGGACCTTACTCCTCCAGTGCATCTTCCTCGTCCAGCAGTTCCGTCATCACCAGGTTATAAACCATTTCTGCCTTGTTTTCAAACAGTCGGCCCAGCCGGATAGCCTGGCGCTGGTCCGGAGCAGTGAGCTCCAGGGTCATAAGGCTGCCCATGTCATCGTGCAAGGACATAATCACAGCGCAATCGCCGGAATCCCGGGGAACGATTTGTGTCTTGACATAGCTGCTGCGACGGATCTGACGATTAAAACGGGCCACGGCATTTTCTGCCCGCTGCCGAACAGTAAACGCAATGGAATCAGCCGTCAAATCCCCCGCTTCCCGGCCTTTGGCCGTGATTTCGTAGGTTTCTCCCTCCTGCTGCAGATGACCAGAGGCCACCATCTCGGGAAGGGCCGTACAAATATCAAAATAACTTAAACATTCATCCTGGTAGCAAAGCTCATAGATCTCCTGGCAGTTCACAGGATACTGCACCCGGGAAGTCACATAAAGAATCAGAACTTTCACATCCAGCATATCATGGATAAAACCCAATCTGCGCATAATACTATCACCTCTGTCCTTATTATACAGAATGGGCCAAAAAAATCAAGCACCCGTTACATGGGGGCTGCATATTCTGGCATGAAAGGGTGATAAAATGAAACAACCTGTTTTTTATACAGCCGGAGACACAGCGGCACTACGTTACGCCCGAAACATATTGCGCCAGTGGGGATATGCCGTTTCTGATACGCCTTGTGACAGTGTGACCCATCTGTTGCTGCCGGTACCCAGTTTCGAAGCCGACGGCACCTTGAAGGGTGGCGTCCGGCTGTTGGATGTATTGAAAACACTTCCGGAAGATGTGACGATCCTGGGCGGAAACCTGCCTGCGCTCCCCTACCAATATGCGGATTTTCTACGGGATGAATTTTATTTAGAAGAAAACGCTGCCATCACGGCGCAGTGCGCCATCAAGCTGATTCAGCAGCATCGGGAACACATCGAAGACACCAACATTCTGATCATCGGTTGGGGCAGAATTGGAAAGCGTTTGGCCGTGCTGTTAAAAGAATTAGGCGCAAGCATAGCGGTATCTGTCCGAAAAGAAACGGATCTGCATGATGCCCATGTTTTGGGCTATGATGTTGTGGAAGCACCAAAATGGAATGCATCACAATATGACATTGTGATCAACACTGCCCCCGCACTTCTGATGGAGCAGCAGGAAACACGCGAGAATGCATTTCTGCTGGATTTGGCGTCGGTTAGAGGGATTTCCGGTGACCAAGTGATTTGGGCCAGAGGCCTACCAAGCAAAGATGCCCCGGACATTTCCGGGATTCTAATTGCAAAAACCGCATTGCGTTACGCACTGAGAAAGGAGTAACTATGAATATTGGGTTTGCCCTGTGTGGCTCGTTTTGCACATATGACGCTGTTTTTCCAGTGATTGAAGAACTGGCCAAGATGCATACCATCATCCCAATCCTCTCCCCTGCCAGTGCTACCACAGATACCCGATTCGGCTGTGCCCGAGAACATACGGAGCGGCTAACAAAGATTTGCGGTCGAACGCCGCTGACAACACTGACCGATGTGGAACCCATCGGGCCAAAAAGAATGTTGGACATTTTGGTGATTGCCCCCTGCACCGGCAATACGCTGGCAAAATTAGCCCATGGCATCGCCGACACCAGTGTCACCATGGCTGCAAAAAGCCATCTGAGAAACGGGCGGCCGGTGCTGATCGGCATTTCAAGCAACGACGCATTAGCCGGCGGCGCAGAGAATCTAGGCAGGCTTTTGAATCGAAAGCACTATTATTTTGTACCATTTGGACAGGACGATCCCTTCGGCAAGCCCTGCTCCATGGTTGCCAAGTTCGAGAAACTGCCTCAAGCGCTGCGGGCTGCGACGGAGGGGTATCAGATTCAGCCCATGCTCATTTGAATAATGAAAAGTCCCACCCAAAGACGGGTGGGACTTTTGAGGATTATTGATGAAATTAGAGCCGTTCCACCTCTGCCAACCAAATACGGGCGGAGGCATCACTGGGCATACGCCAGTCACCACGGGGGCTCATACTGATGTTCCCCACCTTCACGCCGTCAGGCAGGCAGTTGCGCTTAAACTGCTGGCTAAAGAAGCGGGAATAGAACAGTTTCATCCACTTTTTAATGGTTTCGCCATCATAATCATCAGCAAAGGCACGGCAGGCCAGCGCATAGATCTTGGCAGGTGTGTAGGCAAATCGGGCCACATGATACAAGAAGAAATCATGGAGCACATAGGGTCCGATGGTGTTTTCTGTGATCTGGCGGTGGGGCAGCAATTCCGGGCTGACCGGGGTAATGATAATATCCCGCAGCGCATCCCAGGCATCAGCAAAGGCAGGAAGGGCAGAAAGCTTGTCCACCATCCAGCGCACCAGGGTTTTGGGAATGGTACCGTTGACGGAGTACATACTCATATGGTCACCATTATAAGTGCACCAACCCAGTGCCAATTCGCTCAGGTCGCCGGTGCCCACCACAATGCCACCAACTTTCGCAGCGTAGTCCATCAAAACTTGTGTACGTTCCCGCGCCTGGGAGTTTTCGTAGACGCCATCCTGTACCGCTTCATCATGACCAATATCAGCAAAGTGCTGACGCACAGCAGGACGAATATCCACCACCTTGACCGTAGCACCCAAGGCGTTTGCCAGTTTCAGCGCATTATTGTAGGTGCGGTCGGTGGTACCGAAACCGGGCATGATCACGGCATGAACATCCTTGGGATCATCCACCGCAGCATGTGCCACCAGCATAGCCAAGGCGGAATCCAAGCCGCCGGACAATCCCACCACAGGCTTGGCATTGATCACCCGAAGCCGCTGGCGCAAGCCGGCTGTCTGAATTTCAAAAATATCCTGCGCTTGAGAATCCTCCTTCGGAATGAAGGGGTATTTTTCCAGCGGATAGCGCGTGCCATCAGAGCGAAGGTTGGCACAATGACAGTCAACAGTGCGCATTGGTTCTACCTTGCCATAGAAAGAGGCGGCATCACGAACGGATTTATTTTTGCGGCGAGCGGAGCGAACCTTTCCCAAGTCGGCGTCGGTCACCAGCAGATAGTCATTGTCGATCACCTTTTTGTTCTGGGCCAGAACCGCACCGTTTTCGGCAATAATGCTGTGTCCGGAGAAGACCAGATCCTGGGTGGACTCACTGCTGCCGGAAGAGCAGTAAGCATAGACACAGGAACAAACATCGGACTGATGCTCCACCAGATTGGTTCGGACTTGACGTTTTCCGGCAATCTCATTGGACGCAGAAAGATTGACGATAATCTCTGCACCATTGATCGTCAGCAGAGTGGAAGGGGGCAGCGGCGTCCACAAGTCTTCACAAATTTCCACGCCCAGCACGCAACTGCCGCCCAATTTGAACAGAAGATCACGGCCAACAGGAACATTGCCCTCGCCGATGATGCCCAGATCAGATAAGGTAACCGTGCTTGTCTGTAGATCCTCAGAAGAAGAGAACCAACGACGCTCAGAGAATTCACCATAATTCGGCAAGTGGGTCTTGGTCACCAAGCCGCGGAGGACACCGTTGGAAATAACGGCTGCGCAGTTATACATCTGACCTTCGATAACAGCCGGCGTACCAACCACGGCAGTCACTGCCGGATGCTGTGCCGAGCAAGCCATGATGGTCTGCAGTCCGGTCATACTCTCATTCAGAAGCGTATGCTGGAAGAACAAGTCCGCACAGGTGTAGCCTGTAAGCGCCAGCTCAGGAAAGACAACCACATCACAACCAGCATCGTCTGCTCTGCAAATATAGGAACAAATATACGCCGCATTTTTCGCAGTATCACCCACTGTAACAGGGGGAACCGCTGAGGCTACCCGAATAAATTCAAGCATGGCCAATCCTCCATCTCATGTTTCTGTGAACCCTTATATTGTAACAAATTTTTATAGAATATGCAACAGCTGTATGGTGGCTTTTTTCGTTAGTCCTTTTGATATAAAACCCCCACTCGAAAGTGGAGGTTATCTTTTGTGTTTGTGTTACCTATTTTCACAGCTAGAAGCAGCCATCGTCCTGCCGTGGTGCTCCGCGCAGCGAATCAGAAATATCCATGATTGCCAGTGGCAATCATCCCTTGATTCACGCAACAGTCCGGCGGACTGTTACAGGCAGAAAAAAGCCCCGACTTTTCAGTCGAGGCTTCTTGTGTTTGCGTTACCTAGTTTTGCGGCTAGGGCAATCTATCGTCCTGCCGTCCGCAACAGTCCGGTGGACTGTTGCAGGCAGTCCCTTGTGCCTTACGGATATAGAAAAAGAACCAAGCCGAAGCTTGGTTCTTTCTTTGTGTTTGCGTTACCTATTTTCACGGCCAGTCACCCGGCAACTATCGTCGGCGTACATGTGCTTAAC
>JBGVMD010000088.1:0-22338 GCA_045124575.1 Faecousia sp. | reverse complement strand
TTGTCAAATCTCTTGACCGCCTCAGCCGCAACAAAGCCGACATTCACAACGAACTCCGCTATTTCAAGGAGAACGGCATCCGCCTCAAAGTTATCGACCTCCCCACCACAATGATGGACTTGCCCGAGGGTCAAGAATGGGTGTTCGACATGGTCAATAACATTCTGATCGAGGTTTTGGGAACTATCGCCGAGCAGGAACGCGAAACCATCCGCAAGCGACAAGCCGAGGGCATCGAGGCAGCGAAAGCCAATGGAAAGAAGTTAGGCAGACCCGCATTGACATTCCCCGCAAACTGGGACAAGGTTTATGCCTCTTGGAAAGCGGGAGAAATCACCGCAAAGACCGCCATGGAAATGACCGACACGAAACGCACCAGTTTTTACAAACTCGTCGGCATGATGGAAGAAGAATAAAAGAAAACAGCCGTGGCGGGGCTTGAAAAGCCCGCCACGACCAAGTATAATTGTTATAAAGTCAATCAAATGGGTTGCGATATACATATACTTATTTCTAACCCTTTTGGAGATGCGCAGAATTGAAAACTGCTTGATTTGCAACAGGTTTTCAGTTTCCCCACCGAGGGCTTCGCCCTCGGAATGACGATGTGCAGAACATCTGGCACAACTGGGAACAAGAATAATACATTGATCAAAAGGGTCTGCCCCATGGCAGGCCCTTTTCTTATAGTCTCCAACATAAAAAAGCCCCGGGCTCACGCCCGGGGCTTGCTTGGGTTATTCGGTTTTGTTGGCTCTAGGCTTAGGCGCGCTTCTTCTTCAGGAAGACGAAGGCTGCAGCAGCGCCAGCGCCTACAACAACCACCACGGCTGCTACGATGACAACAGGATTTACACCGTTGGACTGCAGCTTTTCGGTGGTACGGGTCTCGGTCTCGCCGCAGGAGCACATACGCATCTCCTCGCCCTCAGCCTCGGTGGTGGCTGCCTTGCGGACCTTCCATTCGCCGAAGCTGTGGCCGGTGGCAGGAATGGTTTCCTGAGCGGTCAGAACCTCGTTGCAGAAGGCGCAACGCTTGCCTTCGCTCAAGCCGTCCACAGTGTGGGTGGCGGGCTTGCCGGCAACGGAGACTTCCATGTGACCCTTTGCAGGAATTTCTTCCTGAGCGGTCAGAACTTCGTTACAAGCGGAGCAGTGCTTGCCCTCGGTCTTACCGGCGGCGGTGCAGGTTGCAGCAACAGCAGCGTCGATGACCTCGGTGTGGCCCAGGGCTGCAATGGTAGCAGTCTGGACATCGCCGCAGTCGCAAGTACGGGTCTTCTCACCGGCTTCGGTGCAAGTAGCAGCCTTGGTTTCGGTCCATGCGCCGTAGGTGTGGACACCGGTAGCAGGGATCACCTCGGTCTGACTTGCGCCGCAGACACATTCACGGCTGCGCATGCCGCTTACGCTGCAGCCAGCAGCCCTCACGGTCTTCCATGCGCCGAAGATGTGCTTACCGGTGGCGGGAACAGTAGAGCCTTCCACCTCATAGCGATCACCACATTCGGAACAGATCATCTCGGTGTATCCTTCAGCGCCGCAGGTGGGATCGATAACATGTGCCTCATGCTTGTGGCCAGCCTTGAGAATCTCCAGTCCACAGAGGTCACAGACCTTCCAGTGGTTGTTGTCATCGGTCTGCCACGGGAGATTGTCCACATTGGGATGGACACACTTGGGCACGACGGTATAGGTGCCTTCCTCTTCATTTTCGACAACCTTACAGGTATCGACCACATAGGCAATGGGGTCCTTATCAAAGGTGCCGCCGGAGATGGCGATGTTAGCACCCTCGGGGCCGTAAGGAGCCTTGGTGTTCTCATTGGTGGTGAAGCTGCCGCCAGTGATCTCAGCGAAAGCACCGGAGACAACATACACAACGCTGTTGCCATCAGCCTTATCGTTGGTCGCAGTGAACTTACCACCACTGATGATCACCTTGCCAGCCTCAACATAAACCGCGTGGCCGGTAGACTCATTGTCATAGTCGTTGAAAATATCACCGTTGGTGATGGTGGTAGTGCCGCCGGACACCGCAATGCCGCCGCGGCCCTTGATGGTACCGCCGTTCACAGCCAGGGTGCCGGAAGTCGTGATTGCGTAGGTAAAGTTTGCGGTGCCAGTGATGGTGCCGCCGTTAATGACAGCGGTGCCCTCGTTGTGCAGCGGGGTGGCATCATAGTTGCCGGGCTCTGCAGCATCGGCGGGATCATCTTCCCAAGCGCTGATGGAGCCGCCATTCATCGTGAAGGTAGCGTTCTCTTTGTTCCACACGCCGTAGCCGCCGTTCGTGTCGATGGCGTTGATCGCGCCGGCTTCCAGGATCAGGATGCCGCCGTTTTCAATGCCGCGGGCATTGATGGAGCCGTTCTTACCTTCGCTGGTGTCAGTGATGGTCAACGTGCCGTTATTGATGATGGCATAGATGTGCTTTGTTGCGTCGGTAGCGTTGAAACCGGCATTCACAGCCTTGCCATTCAGGTCTATGGTGACTGTCTTGGCCTCGGCTACGATGAGAGTCTCGGTCAAGGCCACATCGGCCAGCAGGACGATGGTGTCGCCTTCCTGAGCGGCTTCCAGAGCCTCGGACAGGGATGCATAGTTCACATCGCCAATCTTTGCGACAGCCTGTGCATACAGGCCGGAGGAAGTGATCGCAAACTCAACGACCTCGCCGGAGGCGGTCATAATGGTCACATCGCCGGTGATCTTACCCTCACCAGTGACGATCAGTTCGCCTGCCTCGCCCTTGAACGCAGCTACAGTACCGCCGGAAATGGTGGTCATGCACTCTGCGCCGGTAGAGCGGGCAGTGTTGATCAGCCCCACTTCACCGCCGGAGACATTGATCTCGCCGGTGGCAGGAGCGGTCTCGGAAGTGGATGCTGCCTGTGCCCAAACAGCGCTGGTAGTGCCGGTGATGGTACCGCCGGAGATGTTCAGAATCGCCTTGCCGCTGGCACCGTGGGAATTCTGCTCCATACGGTTGCGGATGGCAGTATAGGTAGAATCCAGGGTGCCGCCCTTGATGTTGGTGGTGGCGTCGCCATAGTAGTTGCCGCTGTTGTCAACGACCCATGCCATGTCGGTGCCGCCCAGGTTCTTGAAGGTACCGTTCTCGATGGTCAGGATGCCGCCACGGTTGTGGAAGATGGCGGACATAGCGTTCCAATCACGATCGTAGATGGAAGTCAGCTCGATGGTACCGTTACCGGTAACCGTCAGTTCACCAAGGATATAGAACAGTTCATAGTTTGCACTGCTATTCGTGCCGTTCTTGTTTTCGGTGACGGTAATCTTCTTACCGTTCATGTCCAGCGTAATGGACACACCGTCAGCGATGGTAAAGGTCTCGGTGTCGATGGTCAGGTCGCTGAGCAGAACGATGGTGTCACCGGACTGAGCGGCCTTGAAGGCTTCCTCGAGGGAGACATACAGTTCATCGCCGATCTGGGCGACTACAACAGCGCCGCAGACGGAGCAGGTGCCGTCAACAAAGTTGTGGCCGGTAGCGGGGATGATCTCGCCGGTAACCAGCTTTGCGCCACAGCCTTCCACGGTGCAGTACAGGTCACCAGTGTAGCCGGGATCGGTGCAGGTGGCAGGATCAGCGTTCTGCAGTTCAGTGGTCGCATGGGTGCAGCCTTCACCGATGACGGTGGTGTAATAGGTGGTGCCGGGGGTGCCAATGGTTACTTCTGTCTCAATATACAGGCAGATATCATTCTGTCCGGTACTATAGCAGGAGAAGATGCTATCGTTAGAATTATAGCGCATCCAGTTTCTGGTGTTGGTACCCTGTGCCTTGACCGTAGCCACGCCGGTAGCGGTAACGGTAATGGTCCAGGAAGCGTTGTCATTCAAGGTGCCAGTTTTCAAATAGTTCTTACTGGAGGAGGCCGCATATAGGTACTGAGTACCTGTCTTAAATGCATAGGTATTGGTTTTGGTGCCAGTCACCAGGGTGAACTGTGCGACAGAAGAGGTAATCGTTACAAACTTACCATCAGATGTTGTTTGCTTGGTGATGGCCGCCTGACCACGGTTATTCGAGTTCTGCGTGGTACTCATGGCATAATTGGCACCCGCTGCTACGATAACCACCTTTTTGTTAATGATCAACTGATCCGCGCTGGTAACCAGCTTCCACTTGGTCTCAGTGGTCTGGTTGCCACCCTCTGTACGGCTAAACAAGGCGTAGAGGACGACATCCTTATCGGCATTAAAGGTCTTGTCGGTAGTATGGATCGTCTGGGGTTCGTCTGTGGTTTCAGCAAAACCAGTTTCGACCCAGCCCAGGAACTCATAACCCTCAGGAGCGGTGACAGCAGGCAGGGTGATACCCAGGTTGTTGCAGTTCTTGGGCGCAATAGAAGCTACAGTATCGGGAACGATGAAGTAGACAGTATAGCCCAGGGAGTTGATGACTTCATGGCCGGAGATCCAGGTCTGGCAGTCGTTGCAGTAGACACCGGCGGTGTAGCCGATCTCGCCCTTGGTGGGATCCTGCTGTGCAATTTCCTCAGTGTTCTGGTGGCCGGTAGCTACATCGCCATCGACAACAGAAACACCTTCGCAGATGGTACAGGTATAGGTGATGTAGCCATCTTCAGTACAGGTAGGCTCTGTCACAACACCCTCATCAAATTCATGTTCGCAAGTCAGGGTGTTGTCCACAAAGAATACGACGCCATATTTCAGGTTAGACGCATCGGGATAGCTTCTGAGCATATTGCTTTGAGCGCCAGCAGTACCCAGGTTAACACCATTGGACGTCAGGGTAATACCGCCATTGGAGTTGTTACTTGCAACCCATTCGGCCTTAGTAGTGCCCATCGTCAGTTTATTTTTTTCCGCCGCTGTAGAAGACAAATACTTGTCACCAACTTTGACGTAATAAGTATTAGCCTTTCCTTCGACAGCAATCAACTGGATGAGGGCACCCTTTTCGCCGGAAGCATAGACCAACTTGCCATCAGTGTAAGAATAGCAACCGGTGACCAGTTGTCCACTACTGTACTTGCCATTCCACACATGGTAGGGGTTTGCAGCCCAATTCATAACTGTGCTACCGTTCGTATAATTTGTCAGGTAGCCGGACATGTAATAGGTGCCTTCAGTCAGATTGGCGATACGGTCGATCTTACCATAAGTGCCGCTGCCGGGAGCGGGAGCAGGAATCTGAGGCTCTTCGGGCTGCTCGGGGTTCTCAGGCTGCTCGGGGTTCTCGGAGCTATCCGTAATAATGTAGAAGCTCAGCTGGTACTGAGGATCGGAGGCAGCAGAAGAACTATTGTAGGTGCTCCAGTTGTCCTTACTAGCGTACCACTCGATATAATTGCCACGGACAGTATTCTCGATCAGATACAGTCCGTCGCCCAGATCGGTCAGTTCCCACTTATCATTGACAGCACCCAGACTCATGCTAGAATAGCTATCCTGCATACCCAGATTCTGGTCATTGTAGGCGAAGGAGAAGGTGCCGTCAGCGTTCGCAATCACGGTGAACACTTCGGTATCGCCATAGCCGGTCAGCTCGCCATTGGCCATGGTGACATCGATGCCCTTCTGATAGAAACTACTGGAACTGACCAGTTGGGTGGACAAAGCCTTGTTGTAAGCAGGTGCCCAGATGACAACCTTGTCGCCATTAGCAGGCAGCTTGGATTCAGGATTTTCGGGATTCTCGGGCTGTTCGGGGTTCTCGGGAGTTTCACCGGAGCCACCGCCAGTTGCGGGAGTATGCTCCACGATCCAGCCGTTCTTCATCTGAGGAGTACCGTTATACTGACCGATGATGCCATAAACCTTGACAGTATCGCCAGCGACAGGCTTGGTGGTCATGGCGTCGTAGCGAGTAGCGCCATCGGCGGAATAGGTGCCGTAGATGGTCAGGATGTTGCCTTCAGCATCCTTGATCTTCATGTTACCATACTCGGTATTGTAAACCTCAGTAATCTCACCGACAACATAGTACTTGCCAGTGGTATAATTGTTATGCTCCTTGGAAGCACCCAAAGCAATCGCCTCAGCAATGGTCAGGGTGCTGTCGGGAGCAGGGTCAGTGCCGGGAGTGGGGGCAGGAGTCTCGCCGGAACCGCTTTCGATGATGGTAGCAGTTGCCTTGTACTCATCAAATTGAGGATTACCGTTGTAGTTCTTCAGGTTGCCGGTAACGGTAACGGTGTCACCCTGCTTGGGTGTGCCACCGGTGACGGGCACATAGTAGCACAGAATGCTGTGGGTGCCATCAGATACCGTGAACTTGTAGGAACCAGTGGTTTTGCTGGATGCTGCGGGCGTATCAGTAATGGTGCCGGTGATGGTAGTGGTTTCTGCCAGATACTCACCGCTAGCCAGCTTCTTCGCTGCCTCGATCTGTGCGCCCAGCACATCTTCCTCAGCGCCGCAGCCTTCTCTGTCGCACACGCCATTTACATAGTTGTGACCCAGAGCGGGGAGTTTGTTATCCTTATAGCTCTTGGAGCAAAGGGTGCAGGTGTAGGTAGTGTAGCCGATGGTAGTACAGGTAGGAGCGGTGACAATACCCTCGCCATCGGGCTGGTGCTGGCAGGTGTTGGCAGCCTCGCCGGAGGGAGTGGTGTAATTCTCAGGAATATCCTGGCCGAACAGCAGGAAAGCCAGCTCGGGATAGTCAACGAAGACATTACGGGTGCCGGTGATGGACTCCACAGAGTCGTTACGGCCCATTTCCCAAGTGTCAACGGGGTCCTCTGCCATCCACTGGAGCAGCAGGTCTACGCTATCAAAAACCTGAGACAGATTCTGGTCGCCCCAACGGACATAGTCGTACAGAACAGTTCTTGCCACATCGCCACGGGTAGACACGCCTGGATCATAAGAGCCGCTGTCAAAGCCGTAAGGCTTGTTGCCACGGGAAGAGTTCTCACTGGAGTTTACAGCGCGCAGCTGCATAATGTCATTTGCTACGTCGCTGACAGTGGTGTTGCTCTGAGGCCATACATGCTCCTGGTTATAGGTATTACCTCTATCCCAGGTGCTGCTGACCAAAGTGCCCTGGTACAGCAGGGATACCTTGGAGGTATCACTACTAACGCAGTCGACATACTTGTAGAAATTTTTACAGTTATTACTTGCCGTGCCACTACCATACTTGGTTGTATAGGTATGATTGTCAGCCATCAGCTTCTGCAAGGTATTGTACAGTTCACTACCAGTAGGAGCTGTTGCAGAGGTACTGGTTCCACCGGGCAGAGCAGATAGTTCGTCATAGGAATAACCAGTAGTATAGAATGCTTCTGCATAAGAAGACAAGAATGTACTGGTTTCGCCACGGGCACCCCAGTTGGCAATTACCTTGCCGGATGCGGTGCCGGAATATGTCGTGCTGACATATTTAACATCATCCGCACTATCATAACCCGTGGGCGTTGTGATAATTGCGGTTGCGGAGGGGGCCGCATCTGCGGTGAATTGCAGAGCGGGCAGCAGGCCGATGCACATGATGATTGCCATGAGCAGAGCCATACTGCGTTTTACGGTTTGGTTCATAAAACAAACTCCTTTTTCTTAATTTTTGTAGTGCCCGAAGGCACACACATAGGCGAGTTAATAGTAACATGATTTGACAAAATTTACAATAGTTAATCTGCATAAAACTATACAAAAAGCAAGCACCCTCTTTGGCAGAGGATGCTTGCAGTGTGGGCATTTGTCCGCAGGTGGCGTTTCGGCGGAATTTAGCGCAAATCCCGGATGATATCAGCGCAGATGCGGCTGACGTCTTCCATGGAATTGATAGAGGAAATCAGGTTCTTATAATAGGCGCTGTGGGATACGCCCCGCAGATACCACGCCAGATGCTTGCGGGCTTCCAGACAGGCCAGCTTCTCACCCTTGTCCTGACAGGCAAGTTCGATCTGCCGCTGGGCAACCGCAATACGCTCTGCCAGTACGGGACGCTCCGGGATCTTCTCCCCTGCCATGGCTGCTTTCACCTCAGCAAAGATCCAGGGATCACCGAAGGTGGCGCGGCCAATCATAATGCCATCGGCGCCAGTCCATTTGAGGCAGCGCAGGGCGGATGCGGCATCCACCACATCGCCATTGGCAATGACAGGAATGCTGAGTTGCTGCTTGACCTTACAAATATAGTCCCAATCGGCGGTGCCGGTATAGAGCATGCTGCGGGTACGGCCGTGGACCGCAACCATGTCGGCGCCGCTTTGCTCCATGCGCTTGGTAAAATCCAGCACATTGATGCTGCCCTTATCCCAGCCCAAGCGGCACTTGACGGTGACGGGTACATCCACCGCTTTCTTGACGGCAGCGACAATCTCGCCCGCCAGTTCCGGGGTGCGCATCAGACCGCAGCCATCACCGGAATTGGCGATTTTGGGCATGGGACAACCCATGTTGATGTCGATGAAGTCGCAGCCGGAGATCTCCAAAGCAAGGCGAGCGCCTTCGGCCATAATATCAGGGTCGTTGCCGAAAATCTGGGCTCCGCACACGCAACCGTGGTTGCGGCCCAGGAGCGACGCACTTTTCTTATCCTTATACACCAGCGCCCGGGAGGAAACCATCTCCGTTACCGTGACACCAGCGCCCAACTGGGCGCAAACTTCACGGAAGGCCCAGTCGGTGACACCGGCCATAGGGCCTAGGAACAAGGGGTTATTGACTTCAATTGAACCAATTTTCATGGGGTTCTCTCTTTCTACTGTGTGATCTAAAAAATAGCTGTCAGCAACCACACCAAGGCGGTTACCAGTGCGCCGCCACAGGCCCAAATCGGGCCGGGCGCAACCGCCGGTTGCTTTTTCCCGCCACGGGCTGCCTGCCGGGCCTCCCGCAGAAGCATTTCTTCCGTAATCCCCTGCTGGGGGGCATCATCCCGCAGGATAAAAATGGCTTGCTCAAACAATTTCCGATCCGGGGATTGCACCACAATGACCTGCCGGGATACACCTTTTACCATACCATCTCGCCTCCTTTTACAGCCATTATGTCCCAAAATTGGGAAATATATGCTGCCCGGAAGGAATTAGCCACGGATAATGCGGCAATCGGTGATTGTTCCGTTCTGGATTTCAATGAGGCCGGCGCTGCCGCCGCCATAACCGCAGGAGCCGGGGTTGAATACCCACAGGCCGTCTTCTTCCTGGCGGCAATAGGCTTCGTGGGTGTGGCCAAAGAGCACTGCCTGCACGCCCATGGAGCGGGCATCCGCCACCAGGCGGGTCAGGGTCATTTTCACATTGTGCAGGTGGCCGTGGGTCAGCATGAAGCGGACGCCACCGATGGTCACGAGTTTGACCTCCGGGTCAGGAATGTAACCTCTGCTGCGGTCACAGTTGCCGGGGACGGCATAAAATGGGATATGAGGGTATTCCTCCGCCATGTCCTGACCGTCGTTATAATAGTCACCCAAATGGATGGCCGCATCCGGTTTTAGCGTATCCAAGCACTGACGCATAAAGTACCGGGATGCGTGGGAATCGGAAAAGACTAAAATTTTCATAGGTCACCGCCTGTTCTGCTGCTGCATATAGTAGTAGTGAATGCATGCCCTATATTATAGCAGGTAATGTGACAGGAGGCAAGAAAATGGGTAAAAATAATGGAAATTTTTCCATGGAGGAGATGAAAAGGCTGGCCCAAAGCGATGCCGGGAAGCAACTGATGGCCATGCTGGCAAACAGCCAGGATGCTACTTCCGATAAAGTTCGCAGCAGCATGGCATCCGGCGATATGGAGCAGGCCAAAAAGGCACTGAGTGCTTTCCTTTCCGATCCCAAGGCCCAGGCCCTGCTCAGGCAATTGGAGGCGGAGCAAAATGGATGACATGGAAGAAAAGTTGGCCAGCGTCCTAAACAATCCTCAGATGATGCAGCAGATCATGTCCATGGCTCAATCCATGGGCGCGCAAGGTAGCAATCGCCCGGAAACGGCACAAAAGCAGGATAATCTGATGCCGGAAATCGACCTGGCCACCATTCAGAAAATATCGGGTTTGGCGCAAAAAAGCAGCATCGACAAGAGGGAGCAAGCGCTACTACGGGCACTGGGGGCTTATTTGAGCAAAGACCGGATCAACAAACTGGAAAAGGCCATGCGGGCGGCCAAAATGGCCAAACTGGCCTCTTCTGCCCTGGGACAGAGAAGCGGCGCAGGCTATGCCGGGAGGTGAATTTGATGTATAACCGCTACATTCCACAACCAGATGGGACATATCAGCGCAGTCGGGTGCAAGAGCCACGGCAGCATCACCAGGATCGCCGTCCGCCCCCTCCCCCGCCCAAACATGAGCCCGAGCCATGCGACACCTCACCCTGCAAGTCGGAACCGATCCCCACTCCCTCACCCAAACCCTGCAGGCCGGACAAGGAACGACCAAGCGAACATCACCGACATGAAAGCGTGCCTGGTTTTTTGAGTCAGCTGCTTCCCAAGGATTTCGATACCGGGGATCTGATCGTGGTCCTTCTCCTTCTGCTCTTGGCAGGAGATTGTGAAGAGGACAGAAGCACGGCGCTACTGACACTGGCGCTGTATTTGTTTATGTAAAAGAGCTGCCGCTGGAAAAGCGGCAGCTCTCCTTTTTACTTAGCAATAAAGCCCACTTTTTTGTAGACCTTGCGCAAGGTCTTTTCCGCCACGTAGCTGGCCTTTTCCGCACCATTGCGATAGACGGATTCCAGATAGGCCTTGTCCTTTAAGAGGCGCTGGGCTTCCTCCCGGATGGGGCGCAGTGTCTCCACCACGGCTTCGCCAACGGCAGGCTTGAATGCGCCGTAGCCCTTGCCAGCGAACTCGGCCTCGATCTCATCATAGGTCTTGCCGGTAACGGCGGAGTAGATGGTCATGAGGTTGGCAACACCGGGTTTGTTCTCCTTGTCATAACGGACGCAGTTTTCAGTGTCAGAGTCGGTGATGGCTCGCTTGAATTGCTTCATAATGACGGCAGGATCATCCATCAGCAGGACACGGCCGGTGTCCTCATTTTCGGACTTGGACATCTTTGCGGTGGGGTTGGTCAGGCTCATGACACGAGCACCCACCTTGGGGATGAAGGGTTCGGGGATTTTAAACACATCACCGTAGATGCCGTTGAAGCGGCGGGCGATGGTGTGGGTCAGCTCCACATGCTGCTTTTGATCCTCACCCACGGGAACAAGATCGGGCTGATACAGCAGAATATCGGCGGCCATCAGGCTGGGATAAGTAAAGAGACCGGCATTGATATTATCCGCATTCTTGGCGGACTTGTCCTTAAACTGGGTCATACGGCTCAGTTCACCGAACTGGGAGTAACAATCCAGCACCCAGCCAAGCTCGGCATGCTGGTGGACATGGGACTGAATGAAGAGGGTGTTCTTCTCCGGATCCAGACCACAGGCAATATACTGGGCCAACTGCTCCAGGGTACGGCGGCGCAGGTCAGCGGGATTCTGTCGAACGGTGATGGCGTGGAGGTCTGCCATAAAGTAGAAGCAGTCATATTCATCGGCACGTTCGGCCCAGTTTTTCACGGCGCCGAGATAAGAGCCCAGGGTCATATCACCGGAGGGCTTGATGCCGGAGAGCATTCTTTTCTTGGGAGTGGTCTGTTCCATACAAGATACCTCGTTTTCTTTGATGATTTGGGATATTTTATCACAGATGGGGCTTTTGTGCAAGCACTTTTACGCCTTGCGATGGATATCCAGGATGTGATGGGACACACCCACGCAATCAGGGCGCTCACAAATGGCGAAGTGATACCTTATATAAAGTTCAAACAGTTCATCGTCCATTTCGTCGATGACGGATCGCATGTAATTGGTGGCCATGTCGGTGCCCACATAATGCAGCCGGGTAGTTTGGAAAGAAGACATTAAGGCATCAATTTCTTCCCGGCGGTAAAGTTCAAACAGCTCTGCCGGGTCGGAGGGGGCCTTAAAGGTTACAGGATCCACCAACTTCTTGTATTTCTCCTCCTTCAGCATCCCACGGCCAAAGCAATATTGAATCATCGTGGCTTCATTGCCGCAGTAAGCAGCCATGAAAATGCCGCCTTTCTTGGTGAGACGCAGGGCTTCGGACAAGGCCTTTTTTTGATCCTCCACTGTGAAAAGATGATACATCGGCCCCAGCAGCAAGGTAATATCATAGGTTTCATCCGCAAAGTCGGAAAGGTCACGGGCATCCCCCTGGCGAATGCTGATCTTCTCCCCTTCCTCGGTGTTTTCAAGGAAGATCTCAATATTGTGCCGCACCAGCTCCACTGCATCCACCTCGCACCCCTGTCGAGCCAAAGCATGGGCATAGCGACCGGTTGCTGCACCGATTTCCAGGATGCGCATACCGGGGCGCAGGTATTTTTCAATATAGCGCATGGTGGTTAGGTATTCCACGCTGCCGTGGCGAGATAGGAGACGGCCTTCCTCATCATAATTGCTGTAGAACTCCGTTAATGCTTTCAAGGTTTCCATATTGTCCCTCCAAAAAATAAAAAATCGGTGTAAGCGTAATGCTTACACCGTACAAGTCGATCTTCTGCTGGAAGCAGTTAAAAAGAGCATGACAATGTAAGCACATCCGTGTTCCACCAGATGCACCAGAAAGCAGGATTATAGGAAGCAAAACCTGCAATCATTGCCAATTCCTCCTTGTTTTTTGTTATCGTAGCACCAAAGGGCAGCATTGTCAAGGAGATTTCCATTGATTTTCAGAAGAGATTATGGTATAGTATAGAATAGAAAAATATGTACAAAAGAGGTACGAACTATGGATTATCAAGCATTGGCCCAATTGCTTTTTCCCAATGTAACGGAAAGCTGCGAGGAAGTGGAGGCCCGCTTCCCTGCCCGGCAGTTGCCTGAAGGCGCCGTGGTTTCCCGTATGGCCCCCTCTCCCACCGGCTTTGTCCACCTGGGCAATCTGGTGCAGGGCACCATTTCCGAGCGCATGAGCCATCAGTCTAATGGTGTGCTGTTCCTGCGTGTGGAAGACACCGATGCCAAGAGAGAAGTTCCCGGTGCGGTGGAAGTGCTGATTGACACTCTGAAGCACTACGGCATTCAGTTTGACGAGGGCGCCACCCACGACGGTGATGCAGGCTGTTACGGCCCTTACCGTCAGCGTCAGCGTGCTTCCATTTACCATGTATTTGCCAAGAAACTGGTTTCCGAGGGCAAAGCTTACCCCTGCTTCTGCACCGAGGAAGAGCTGACTGCCATGCGAGAGCAGCAGGAAGCTGCCAAGGTCAACTTCGGCTACTACGGCCAGTATGCCATGTGGCGTGACCGCAGCCTGGAGGACATTCAGGCCCAGCTGGCTGCCGGCAATCCCTGGGTCCTGCGTTTCAGAAGCACCGGCAGCATTGAAAACCAGTTTAAGTTTGACGATGTGGTCAAGGGTAAGCTGACCATCACCGAAAATGATATTGACCATGTGCTGCTGAAGTCCGACGGCATCCCCACCTATCACTTTGCTCATGCCGTGGACGACCATCTGATGCACACCACCCATGTGGTGCGTGGCGACGAGTGGATGGCTACCCTTCCCTTCCACATTCAGCTGTTCCAGGCTTTGGGTTTCAAACTGCCCAAGTATGTGCACATTGGCCCTCTGATGAAGATGGACGGTGCTTCCAAGCGGAAGCTCTCTAAGCGCAAGGATCCGGAACTGGCACTGACCTATTACAAGGCCGAGGGCTTCCCCATCGCCGCCGTGCGGGAATACATCATGACCATCCTCAACTCCAATTTTGAGGACTGGCGCCGGGCCAACCCCGATGCAGATTTGGACGATTTTAAGTTCAGCCCCAAGAAGCTCAATCCCGCCGGCAGCCTCTTTGACTATGCCAAGCTGGTAGACGTTAGTAAAAACGTCATCAGCCGCATGGATGCTGAAACCGTTTACACCCTGCTGACCGAGTGGGCCAAGGAATTTGATCCCGAATTCGGCGAGAAGCTGGCTTCCGATGCAGACTTTGCCACCAAGATCCTGGCCATCGGCCGGGGCGGCAAAAAGCCCAGAAAGGATCTGGCCGTTTGGAAGGATGCCAAGGAATATATGGGCTTCTTCTATGACGAGTATCTGCAGCAGCCCGTGTTCGACGAGAAGTTCGACAAGGCCACCATTAAGACCGCACTGGAGAAGTTTGTGGCCGTGTATGACTACGCCGACGACTCCGCCCAGTGGTTTGACAAGGTCAAGGCCATCACCGAGGAGATGGACTTCACCACCGATATGAAGGCCTACAAGGCTGATCCCACCGCCTTCCCCGGCACCGTGGCCGATATCTCCACCTTCATCCGTCAGGCCGTTACCGGCAAGACCAACGCCCCCGACCTGCACACCGTGATGCAGATTCTGGGCAAGGAAAGAAGTCTGGCTCGAATCAATGCAGTCATCGCAGAACTGTAAATAACAAAGGCCCAGCCGGGAACGGCTGGGCCTTTGTTCGCCCCGTGGGTGGATGGGATCGAAATCCGCGTGATTGCTTTTCATGGATTTCCTTGTTATGCTGTAGGCACAGCAAATATGAAAGGAGCAAACCTATGGACATTGGAAATAAAATCAAGCAGCTCAGACTGCACGCTGGTATGACGCAGGAGCAACTGGCCGCAAAGCTGGGCATCAGCGCCCAATCCGTTTCCAAATGGGAAACCGCCGTTACCATGCCGGATATCTCCCTGCTGCCCATTCTGGCGGGAGAGCTGGGCGTATCCATCGACGATCTGTTTGATCTGACCGTGGAGCAGAAGTTCCACCGGATCGAACGAAGGATGGACATTGAGGAGGAGTTCACAGAACAAACCTTTGCGGAATATGAAAGTTTCCTGAGAAGCCATCTGGAGGAGGACAAGGAGAACTGCCGTATTCTCAGCTTACTGGCTCACCTGTACCATCACCGGATGACCTCCGATTCCCGGAAGGTCAGTCACTACGCCCGGAAGGCCATCCTCCTGAAGCCGGAAGCCAAGGATTGCCAGTGGCTGCTGCAAAAGGCAGAAGGAGCAGTCTGCTGGGACTGGAATATTGCCAACCATTCCGCCGTCATTGATTTCTACAAGAAGGTCATTGAAGCAGACACCGTCACACCCAAATCGCCCATGCCCTATTATGATGTGATGGACAATCTGCTGGCCGACCACCGCGCCAAGGAGGCGGCGGAGTATTTGGCGGTGTACCGTACGCTGCCGGCTCACCGGCCTTTCCTGGTGCCTGTATATGAGGCCTACATCGCCCTGGCGGAATATGACGCGAAAAAAGCGGATACCATCATGGAGGAGGCCGAGGCTCGGTTTGGGGACGATAAGGGCTTCCTCTTTGAAAAGGGGCAATATCACGCCCGGAAATGCGACTATGAGAAAGCCATCGAATACTATGAGCGCTCCTGGGACGGCGACAAGCGTCCCAGATACACCGACGCCCTCCAGGGTATTGCCATCATTTATGAGATCCTGGGCAACAAGGAAAAAGCCATCGAGACCTACGACCGGATGATCGCCTGCATCAAGGAGGAATGGGGCTATGCCGACTCCGACGCGGCAGTCATCGAAGTGGAACGGGAGCGAAATCGGTTGCTGAACGAGCATTGATATGACGCAAAAGGCCCAGCCGGGAACGGCTGGGCCTTTCTGGTTATTTACTGATACTTTTCGGCAAAGGCCTGCTTCATCTTCTCGATCATGGCCGCTTCCTCCGGACTTACCTCGCAGCACACCTCAAACTCGGGACACTCCTGGCCGAAGACCGGCTGGAGATGGGGCAGCGGAGATTGGGGAATCGTCAGCACCAGATCGGACACAAGAACGCCATCAAGGCGTGCCGCTCCTCTTTTTGTGACCGGGACCCAACAAACCAGTTTGCCCTTTTCATTTCTTCCGATATTCAGATTCATGACCGATCCTCCTTGTAATATTACTTCTTATCTCTCTTGCGGCAGAGGTAGATATCCAGCTTATCCTTCATATTGTCGGGCATCTTGCGGGCCACGGGCATGCGGACAGCGTTGGCCATGCGAGATGCGAAGGTGCAGATAAAGTCGATGTCCTGCTGCATGTGCTCCATCTTCATGACAGCCATGGTGTCATAGCTATTGTGGATGGTAGCCGTGGGTGGGGGTGCAATGCGGGCAAAGGACACAGCGGGGATGCCCTTGTCAGCAAAGGGAGTAGAGTCGGAAGAGTACACATCCTGATAAGCACGAATGCCTCTGCCCTGCTCCTGGGCAAAGTAATCCAGGTAGGAAACCAGCTTGTCCTCGCTGGTGCAGCAGGCAATGAACTTGCCCATGATGCAGCCGATCATATCCAGGTTGATGTTCAGCACCACGTTCTTCAGTTCTTCCTCATGGTCACGGCGGTAAGCCTTGGCGCCTAGCAGGCCTCTCTCCTCAGAGCCGCACCAAATGAAGCGCAGGCCGTACTTGTGGGGATTCTTAATAAAGTACTCAGCGATACCCAACAGGCCCACGGAGCCGGACATATTGTCGTAAGCACCCTGGGAAAGGCTGGTGGAATCGTAGTGAGCGGTGAAAACGATGGTCTCGGGGATTTCACCCGGCATATCCAGAATCACATTGTGGGACTGGCCCTCATACTGCTCCTGCTTCAGGACGATCTTTGCGGTCTTGGCATCAGAATTGACCAGAGCGATGGCATCCTTGGCATTGATGTTCACACCGGGGATCTTCTCCACGCCCTCAGCGACCTGAGCACGCAGTTCCCGCTGGTCGATGTCACGGTCACGATAGTTGGCATTGCCGTCGTAAGTAATGAAGCCCACAGCGCCGTTTTCCAGAATGTCACGGTACATCCAGTAGCCCAGGTAGCCATCGATCATGACGATCTTGCCCTTGCACAGGGACAGGCTGTAGGGATCTGTAGAAGACAGGTAGTACAGGGGTGCTTCTACTTCGGCAGTACCGGCACAGGAATAGCCCTTGCAGGTGATAGCCTTGCCGTCCACGGTCAGGGTAGCCTCCTGAATGGTGGACATCTGCACAGGGAAGCCTTCAATGCGGGCCTCAAGGCCCAGTTCAGAGCACTGTTCCTTCAAGTATTCGGCGCAGCGCAGCTCTTCAGCAGTGCCGCCCATGCGGACATAAGCAGTCTGTCGGAAAATGTTGGCGAGTTTCTTTTTATTCATATTAAGGTCTCCTCCTTAAAAAATTACGCATTGATCAGTCCAAAGCCCATCAGGATGCAGGCGATGAGGAAGATGGTCAGGGCAGAAAACAAGGTGGTCCAAACCACCAGTTGGGTTGCCAGCTGTTCGTCATTGTTCATTTGTGTTGCCATAATGGCGCTGGAAACCGCCACCGGGGAGGCAAACAGTGCCACCAATGCCGGATATTCTGCCGTACCACAGCGCACCCAACCCCATCGGCTGGCAAGGTAAGCACCGGTGATGCCAATGGCCGGCGCCAAAATCAGACGGCAGAGGGTGGAAACAATGATCTCCTTTTTCAGCTCTTTCACCGCGGCAAACTGGAATTGGCCGCCCAACACCAATAGCGCCAAGGGTGTAGTGATATTTTTCAACCAAGTCAGCAGAGTGTAGAAAAATTTCGTATGGATGCTGAGGGAGAAGATCACCTCACCCCAGATTTCTGTCTGCACCCAGCGGAGTACCAGGCAGAGCATACCCAATGCAACGCCTTGGATCAGCGGATTTTTCACAATGTCCAGGAGAATCTTCTTTGCCGAGATTCGGCCGTTCTCCTGCACAAATAGAGAAAGAGCAATAACTGCCAGAATATTCATCAGAGGGACAGTTGCCGAAGACATTACCGCAGCAGCAATCTCTCCCTGTCCGCCGCCCAGCGCTGCCGCCAAGGGCAGGCCGATGATGGCGAAATTACTGCGGAACGTGCACTGCAGCACCACACCACGGCGTTTGGGATTGGGTGTGGTCAGCAAGGCGATACCAACCCCCACCAGGAAAATCACACACAGAGCTCCCGAGCCATAGAGCACGATATCCCAATGGATATCTGCGAGGCTCTCCACATTGTAGATATTCACAAAGAGCATACTGGGCAGGCAAAGTTTGAACACCAGACGGTTGCCGTTTTTCAGGAAGCCCTCCCCCAACATTCCCTTTTGACGAAGGAAATAGCCCAGAGCAATCATCATCACAATGGGCGCAACGGCATTCAGCGCTGTGATAAAAATAGTGGCCAACCCCATCATGCTCTCCCCTTTCCTTCTTTGGTAAAATCATAGCATATCATGGAAAGAAATGCAAGAATGACATATCCTAAGATCAGAACGCAAAACCGCTGCAGCCTCCATCCCTTAGAGGGATAAAAACTGCAGCGGTTGCTGATATTATTACACTACCATCAGAGGATCTGAATCGTAATCTGAATATCGCCCGTGCTTGTGGTGATCTCACAGCGGCCGCCAGTGGTGTTCTGGGGAACCTCCACTTCGCCAGTGCTGGTGTGGGTGGTGAACACCTTGTCGGTCAGCAGGGTGCCGGTGACATCGCCGGTATCCGTTTCTACGGAGATTGCGGCGGCATCCGATGCGTCGAAGCGGACATCACCTGTGGATCTGCGGATGGAAATGGTATCCACAGCAATGACATTTTTCAGCAAAATGTCACCGGTACTTCCGGTGGTCTGCAGGGCGTTACAGCGAACGTTATCAAGCCGTACATTACCCGTGGAAACCGTCAGATCCAGCATATCTGCAGATACTTTTTCCGCACAGATATGACCGGTAGTGGTTTTGATCTTCATTTGCTCGGAAACGGAGGCAAAACAGGCCACATCGCCCGTATGCAGGGAAAGATCCATACTTTCAAAATGGAAGTCCGCCGGCAGTCTGATATCACCGGTGTCTTCCTGAATGGTCAGGTGCTTGTACTCTGTCTTGGGCAGGTAGACCGTGAGCTTCGGCGTGTGAAGATTGATGCCAATATTGCGGATGTAGTTAGAAATAGATTTGTCCGAAACCAGTTTGATGATCAAGCTATCATCCTCTACCGCCACATTATACTTTGTATTCCTTTCCTCATCACACTCCACACGGCAACTTCCATCATAAGACGGCAGAAAGAGGATATCTGCGGTATCGGAGTTTATGGTGATGTTATGAAAATCTTCGGTGATGACATAGGTGTTGGTTTCGTACTGGATCGTGGATAACGCCTCAAAATCCCAATGGAGGGTGGCCATCGTGGATACAAACAGGATGCCGCCGCCCAGGATCAGCAACGCTGCAAATGCCAGGGAGATCATTGTCTTTTTCATACAGCTGCCTCCTTCTTCAACCAGCGGTTCTTCATCCATACCGCAAATTTCTTCGTGAGGATCAGGATACCTTTTGTTGCCGCCTTACAGCCGTGGAACATCAGTATGGAAAAGCCTGTGCAGACCGTGCCGGCGGCCAGCATCATCATGCCCGCAGGAATGTGCCCAAGGCAGGCAAGGGCGATGCCCGCCACCAGGCCGGCAAAGGAAGAGGCAATCAGGGAACCAAAGGCTGCCCACAGGGAAACGATCACGGACCAGGCGGATACATAGACCGCCAGAATCACCGCTCCAGCTGCCACCAGCAGCGACACCCACAGGGGACTGCCCAGGGCCAACAGCACAATCTCCCAGGCTTTCAGCCGGCGTTTGGGCCGGATTTTTTCCTTGGCGATCTTCATCAAGGGCGTTTCCTCAATAATTTGAGCAACGATCTCCTCGATGCCCCCCAGCGCTGCCACGGCATCCGCCTCAGAAAGGCCCTCTTCCATACTGTCCTCGATGATCTCACTATAGAAATTCAGCCGCTGCTCCACATCCTCTTTCGGCAAACCCGAAAGCCGATCGTGCAGCGACATCAGAAACTGCATTTTGGTCATTGATCCTTCTCCTCCTTCGTCACAAATCGATAGATCGCCAGCATTTCCTTCCACTCTTCCTTGAATTCCGCAATGCGCCGGATGCCCGCTTCGGTGATGCGGTAGTATTTGCGCAGGCGGCCGCCGTGCTCTGCAGTACGAACGGTGAGCATCTGCGCTGTTTCCAGGCGCTTGAGAATGGTGTATAAGGTGGATTCGGAAAGCTCGATATACGGCTTCATATCCTTGATGATTTTATAGCCATAGGAATCTTCATTTTTAATGGCTGCCAAGACGCACACATCCAGCAGACCCCGTTTTAGCTGAATATCCATGGTATACCCCCTTTTGCGTTATACATCGTATCACGAGGTATACTCTTTGTCAAGCCGTATTTTTCTGCGTTGACGGGGACAATCCGGCGGGGTATAATACAGAAAATACCCGGAGGTGGAGATGGATGAAACTGACGAAGAAACAGGTACAGAAGGATCTGGACTGCCTGCCTGTCCACTACAAAACCGCAGATGTGGACCGGCTGATTCGGCAGTATACGAAGCAACGGACTGATGCGTCCGGGTTGCGTCCGTACATTTTGGCTCAGCAGCAGTTTCACCGGATCTATTATTATGTCAGTCTGAACCAGATCAATGATGTTCAGAAGCGAATGGCATTCGTCCACGAAAATCTCCTGTTTTCCGATTGGTGGCACACCGATCAGATCATCCGATATGTTTCCGATTTGGATTTTGATGTGGCACTTGACTACGCCAAAGCATATATTCGGTCGGAAGATCCCTTCATTCGTCGCTGGGGCTATGTGCTATTTATCTCAAAACTGGGCCGCGGTCATGCAAGGGACTTGCTACCGTTGATGCGGAACGACGATGAATACTATGTGCAGATGGCGCAGGCCTGGCTGATTGCAGAGCTTACCATATTGGAACCGGAATATGTTCACCATTGGCTTGCTTCCTGCGGACTACACTATGATATCACGGGCAAAGCCATTCAGAAAATCATTGACTCTTTCCGCATCGATCATCATTGGAAAGAGGAATTTAAGAAGCTCCGTCCAGAACTGAGGTTGATAAAATGATCAAAAAAGCAGCAATTCAGGATTTACCCATTGTGGCCGAACTGGCCTGCCGCCTTTGGCCTGAACACACACCGGAAAGCTTGCAACTGGAGATGCTACAAATCATTAAAAAGGCCGATGCCGCCTTCTTTCTAGCCTTTGCAGGTGAGGTTGCTGTAGGTTTTGCCCAATGCCAGCTGCGCCATGACTATGTGGAAGGCACTGACGGTTCCCCGGTAGGTTATTTAGAGGGTATCTATGTAGCGGAAGGACATCGCCACAGCGGGATTGCAAGTAAGCTGCTGCAAGCCTGTGAAAACTGGGCAAGAGAGCAAGGCTGCTTGGAATTTGCCAGTGATTGCGAATTAACGAATACCGAGAGCCTGCAGTTCCATCTGAATGTTGGCTTTCAAGAAGCAAACCGCATTATTTGCTTTACAAAGAAACTATAAGCATAGACCCAGGAGTTTTGGCTCATGAGTCTGTGCCTCTTTGGTACAATCAAACGAAAGCCCGCACCAATAACGGTACGGGCTGATTCCATTCATTTTCTATGTAAGACATGCCATACATCATTGCCTGTAAAGCCACATTTGCGATACAGTTTTTCTGGACAACTTGGGCTGTTGCACCTACCGGACACCGTGGCAAAGCGAGCAATGCCCTTCACACGCCAGAGCAATTCAGAAACGACGAAACGCCCCAATCCCCTGCCCCGATAGTCAGAAGAGACTTGTATCCATTCAAGTATACCCTCGCCCACTTCGCCATCCAGCTCACCAATGCCAGTGGCTACGATTTGGCCGGTATGCTTATCTTGGATCGCCAGCCAAAGTAAAGGATGATAAACCGGTCTGGCAATGTATTCCTGCAATTGACCCTCAGAAATGCCCATATCACTATAGCAGGAATTAATATGCGTTGCATAGTCTGCGATGCTAATATCACAGATAGAAAATCCATCAATTTGGCAGGGTGCGGTCATATCCTGAAGGTCATGCCTCAGGCGAAAATAAGTATCGTCGCAAAAGTCTGTCCATGCGTTTGAATCAAAATTTTCGTGGTGTACTATTTTCATATGATCCGGGATAGAAATGCTCTTCGCCTTCCAATAAGGAAGAGAAGATGCCCGGCAGGGATCCAATAAATATTCATCTAGAGAACAATGATCTACACTCATATTTCCATCCTCCAAATATAGAAAAAGAACCAAGCCGAAGCTTGGTTCTTCCTTTGTGTTTGCGTTACCTAGTTTTGCGGCTAGGGCAATCTATCGTCCTGCCGTCCGCAACAGTCCCGTGGACTGTTGCAGGCAGTCCCTTGTGCCTTACGGATATAGAAAAAGAACCAAGCCGAAGCTTGGTTCTTTCTTTGTGTTTGCGTTACCTATTTTCACGGCCAGTCACCCGGCAACTATCGTCGGCGTACATGTGCTTAAC
>JBGVMD010000087.1:0-27249 GCA_045124575.1 Faecousia sp. | reverse complement strand
ATGGGGATCTTCACCGTATAGTCGCAGGCGGCGATGGTGGAATCTGTCAGACCGTCGCCTTCGCTGCCCATGAGGACCGCCAGTTTTTCCTCTGCCATGAGGGCGGGATCATCGATGGATACGGAGTTGTCACTGAGAGCCATGGCGGCAGTTTTAAAACCGAGATCGTGCAGCTGCTTCATTCCGTCTTCGGGCCAGCTTCCCGTAAAGGTCCAGGGGATCTGGAACACGGTGCCCATACTGACCCGGGCGCTGCGGCGGTAGAGGGGATTGGAGCAGCCGGGAGTCAGCAGCACTGCGTCCATGCCAAGAGCGGCAGCGGAGCGGAAAATGGCGCCTACATTGGTAGGATTCTGTACATTTTCCAGCACCACAATGCGGCGGGCGGAGCGGCAGATTTCTTCCATAGAGGGCAGCTGGGGGCGGCGCATGGCACACAACACGCCCCGGGTCAGGTGGTAGCCTGTGAGATTGCACAGCAGATCTTCATCGGCGGTGAACACAGGAATCTCGGGGCAGCGGGCAATGATGTCGGCGGCAGAGCCGTCAATGTCCTTGCGCTCCATCAGCAGGGACACCGGCACACAGCCGGCATCCAGTGCCCGGTGGATCACCTTGGGGCTTTCAGCGATGAACATTCCTTTGGCCGGTTCAAAGCGGTTTAACAGTTGAGCCTCGGTCAGCCGGGCGTAAACATCCAGTTCCGGGGCAGAAAAATCGGTTATTTCGATGACATTGGGCATGGTGCACACTCTCTTTTCCTTTTTCTGAGAATATTTTAGCAGAGGGTACTGGAAA
Organism: Faecousia sp.; assembly: GCA_045124575.1. GTDB lineage: Bacteria > Bacillota > Clostridia > Oscillospirales > Oscillospiraceae > Faecousia. Next base: position 26,451 of record JBGVMD010000087.1, on the reverse strand, counting down.
TGTCTATTGAAAAATTTGGAAGGGGCATATATAATATTATCGTAAAATGCCGAAGTGTGGCAAAAATTATATTTTTAGAGAAATGAGGATGCTTCCATGGCCAAGAAAGTCTTTGCGCTGCTGCTGGTGATGGCTATGCTGCTGAGCTTTGCTGCTTGCGGCGAAACCCCCACACAGCCCACCAACCCTAGCACCCCTACCAATCCTACCAATCCTACCAATCCTACAAATCCTACAAATCCTACCAATCCTACAAATCCTACTAATCCCACTAATCCCACTGATCCCACTAATCCCACTAATCCCACTGATCCTGTGGATCCCTGGGCTGCTTATGAGTGCATCACTGTTGCCGAAGCACTGGCAATGCAGTTGAGCGATGGCGAGCAGACTTCTGATCGTTTCTACCTGCGTGGTACTGTTGCTGAAATGAAGAATGTGATGTACGGCGAAATGACCCTGACCGATGAGACCGGCTCCATTTACGTTTACGGCACCTACAGTGTTGATGGCGAACTGCGTTACAGCGAGATGACCGACAAGGCCTTTGAAGGCGATGAGGTTCTGCTGCACTGCATCATCAGCAACTATCAGGGAACCATTCAGGTCAAGAATGCCCGCCTGATCGACTACATCCATGTGGAAGAGGAGATCGACGAATCTGACTACACCCAGATGACTGTGGCCGAGGCTCGTGAAGCTGCTGAGGGAACCAAGGTTAAGGTTACCGGTGTGGTGGCTCGTATTACCTATGCCAATGGCATGGTGCCCAGCGGTGTGATTCTGGTGGATGGTACTTCCTCCATCTATGTCTATGACAGCAATGTTGCTGGCCGTGTGTCCATCGGCAATGAGATCTCCGTTTTGGCTTCCAAGACCTACTGGGTCCTGGAGACAGAGCAGACCAATGCTGACAAGTACGGCTATGTCGGCTGCAACCAGCTGGAGAATGCAACGCTGGTCAGCAATGATAAGGGCAATCACGATTTCGACAAGAGCTGGATCGCTGAGACCACTGTTAAGGAAATCATGGATACCCCCGTTACTGAGGATGTCACCACCCTGATCTTTAAGGTTACTGCTCAGGTCAAGAGAGTTGACGGCAATGGCTTCATCAACTACTACATCAACGATCTGGACGGCTATACCGGCACTTATACCTACACCCAGTGCAGCGGCAGCGACTTCGCTTGGCTGGATGCCTTTGACGGCAAGATCTGCACCGTTTATGTCATGGCGCTGAATGCCAAGTCCACTGCTTCCGGCTGTGCATGGCGCTTCCTGCCTGTGGCTGTTGTGGACGAGGGCTTCGATCCCGCAACTGTCAACTTTGCTGAGAATGCTGTGAAGCTGTACGCTGTTGGCCAGTTCCTGAGCAAGTACACCGGTAATCCCGCCATGGAGCTGATGACCAGCGTTGACAATGAACTGCTGGGCTACACCGGCGCTACTTTGAGCTATGTTTCCAGCGATCCTTCCGTGATCTCCATCGACGGCAATGTGATGAACTGCCACAAGACCGGTACTATTGCCATCACCGTGACCGCTGAGCATAACGGTGTGACCTATTCCGAGGATGTGACCATTGAGGTTGAAATCGAGCAGGCTGAAGTGGAGTACTCCTCCGTGGCAGATGCGATTGCTGCAAATGTGGGCGACACTGTGACTGTCAAGGGCATTGTCGGTCCTTCTCTGGTCAACCAGGACGGCTTCTATCTGATCGACGAGACCGGTATTATTGCCATTCTGACTGATGTTGAGACTCTGGCTAGCCTGGAAGTCGGCTACGAGGTTATTCTGGAAGGTACCCGTTACTTCAAGTATAAGTCCGGTGGCGCTGGCGACCGTGGCAATACCTGCATCAATGAGGCAAAGGTTGTTGTGAACAACTATGGCTCCCATGAATATTCCACTGCCAGCTTTGACGGCGTGCTGACTCTGGCTGAGTGGGTTGCACTGGATGTAGCAATCGACTACACCACTTGTGTTTACACGGTGACCGCTACTGTGGAGCTGGTGGAGACCGCCTACTACACCAATATTAAGCTGGTGGATGGCAATGACTATATCAACCTGTATTGCTCCAGCGGCAAGCAGTACAAGTGGCTGCAGCAGTTTGCCGGTCAGACCATTACCATGGAAATTGCACCCTGCAACTGGTCTAACAAGAATGTTTATCCCGGCTGTGTCCTGTCTGTGATCCTGGAGGACGGCACCAAAATCATTAACACCCTGAACTTCGATAACTAAGATAGAACAAAAAATCCCCACCGCTACGGCGGTGGGGATTTTTTGCGTTCCATTCCGTTTGGCGGGGCATCCCGTCGTGGGATATTTCTTGCAAAAGGGGAGGGGGCGTGGTATAATCACAGCAAACAAAAAGCCCGGAGGGGTATTATGACCAAATTACTGCTTCGTATCTTTGTGAAGAACCACCAAGACCCGACCCAGCCCCAGGTTCGCGGCGCCATTGGCAAGCTGTCCGGCACCGTGGGTATCGTGTGTAATCTGCTGCTGTTTGTGTTCAAATTGGTGGTGGGCACCATTTCCGGTGCGGTTTCCATTACTGCCGACGCTATGAATAACCTGTCCGATGCCAGTAGCGCGGTGGTGACGCTGATCGGATTCAAGCTGGCCGAGAAACCGGCCGATGCGGACCATCCCTATGGCCATGCCCGGTATGAGTATCTGTCGGGCCTTGCGGTGGCGGGCCTCATTGTGGTCATTGGCTTTGAACTGGCCAAGACCTCTGTGGAGAAGATTCTGCATCCGGCGGAGGTGATTTTCTCTCTACCGGTGTGTATTGTGCTGGTGGGTTCCATCCTGGTGAAGCTGTGGATGGGTCTGTTTAATCGCCGCTTGGGCAAGATGGTGAATTCCACCGCTTTGCTGGCCACTGCCGCAGACAGCCGCAATGATGCCATTTCCACCACAGCGGTGCTGCTGGCGGGTATCTTGGGCACCGCATTCGGCTGGAAGATCGACGGCTGGATGGGTCTTGCGGTGGCGCTGTTTATCCTGTATAGCGGTGCTATGCTGGCCAAGGAAACCATCAGCCCCCTGCTGGGCGAAAACGCCAGCCCGGAATTACGGCAGCAGATTGCTGAATTGGTCAGCAGCGTGCCCGAGGTGTTGGGCTATCACGATTTGATGGTTCACGACTATGGCCCGGGCCAACGTTTTGCCAGCATGCATGTGGAAATGGATCAAAGCGCCGATCCCTTAAGCTGCCATGAGCTGATCGACAATTTGGAACGGGCCTGCCTGCAGCAGTTGAAGGTGAATCTGATCATTCACTATGACCCGGTGGTCATCGGCGATGCGGAGATGGATCGGATGCGTCAGGTAGTGCAGACGCTGCTGGGGCAGCAGGACGAGCGTATCAGCATCCACGATTTCCGCATGGTGCGGGGTCAGGGCCATAGCAATCTGATTTTTGATGTTGCGCTTCCGCCGGAACTGATGCAGCATCAGCAGGCAGTGAAGCGCCGGCTGGATGAGGAATTGGCAGAAAACGAGCCGGGCACGTATTATACGGTCATCACCTTTGATATGGGCGCATGAATTTGACGAAAGGGAAAACCAAATGAGATCATTTATATTAAAAGGGACGTTCTGCCACAGCGTCACTCCCACAGAACTGGCGGTGTATGAGCATAGCTATGCTGTCTGTGTGGATGGCGTGTCCATGGGCGTGTTCGGGGAAATTCCGGCAGAGTTTTCCCATCTTCCGGTGCTGGATTATGGCGAGAGCCTGATCGTGCCGGGTATGGTGGATCTGCATATCCACGCACCCCAGTACACATTCCGGGGCACAGGTATGGACTTAGAACTGATGGATTGGCTGCAGCAACAGGCCTTTCCGGAAGAGGCCCGGTTTGAAAGCCGGGAGTATGCGGAAAACGCCTATCAAATTTTTGCTGAGCAGCTGAAAAACAGCGCCACCACCCGGGCGGTGGTATTTGGCACACGCCACGGCGATTCCACAGAAATTCTGATGGAAAAACTGGAGCAAACCGGCCTTGTGACCTATGTGGGTAAGGTGAATATGGATCAGCACGCGCCGAAGCCGCTGGTGGAGGAGAGCGCAGAAGCCTCCGAAGCGGATACCCTGCGGTGGCTGGAGCGCACCGCCGACCGCTTTGAACGGACGAAGCCCATTCTGACACCCCGTTTCATTCCCACTTGCTCCCGGAAACTGCTGGAAAAACTGGCGAAAATCCGCAGGGAAAGACAACTGCCGGTGCAGTCCCATCTGTCGGAGAATCCGGGGGAGATCGCTTTTGTGCGGCAACTGTTCCCGGAGGAAGCTTCCTACGGCCATTGCTATGACCGCTTCGACCTGTTGGGACAGGATACCATCATGGCCCACTGCGTTTATTCCTCACCGGAGGAAGTCCGGCTGCTGAAGCAGACCGGTACATTCATCGCCCATTGTCCTGCATCCAACACCAATTTGGCCTCCGGCATTGCGCCGATCCGTCGGTATTTGGACAGCGACCTGCGGGTGGGTCTGGGCAGCGATGTGGCCGGCGGGCATACGGAGTCCATGTTCCGAGCCATTACCGATACGGTGCAGATGTCGAAGATGTATTGGCGGCTGGTGGACGAAGATTGCAAGCCCTTGCGCTTTGCGGAAGCCTTTTATCTGGCAACCTTGGGGGGCGGCGCATTCTTTGGCAAGGTGGGATCTTTTGCGCCGGGCTATGAATTCGATGCCTTGGTGCTGGAAGAGGGCGCGATGCCTCATTGGAGCGATATGAACCCCAAGCAGCGGCTGGAGCAATACGCCTATCTGGAAAAGGGCAACAGCTCCCTGCAGGCTAAGTTTGTCTGCGGCAAACAGATCCTGTAAAACCGGGGATTATTTTTTAAAAAACCCAATTCTGGGGCTTGACAATGTGGCCTTTTGTGATATAATTATCTGCGTTCCAGCCGGAGGCATAGCTCAGCTGGTTAGAGCGCATGCTTCACACGCATGAGGTCACAGGTTCGAGTCCTGTTGTCTCCACCAAACGAAACGAAATCCGAACCTTATGGTTCGGATTTTGTTTTATTTTTTATAACAGGACTCGAACCAATCAAATGCGGCGCGGATGAGCGCCGCGCGCGACGGCTTGACGGAGCGCATCCTTGATTAAATCGAGTCTTTGTTGTCTCCGTATTTACGACATTTAGGGTTGCCCACCCTTACAAATGTGGACATTTTCTAGGTTACCGAATCGACCGCAGTGTGACCGTTTCCATGGGCGTCAGGCCATAGCCCTTCAAGAATTCCCGGCCGCGTTGCTGAACTTCTGTATCCAATAGGGCCTGGGGCTGGTGGGCGTCCATGCCCATGATGACCCGGCAATTTTCCTCTGCAGCCACCTCCCAAAAATCCCGGTTAGGGTAGTGCCGATTGCCTTGCATGCCCAGAAGATTCAGCTCCACAGGCATTCCACATTCATTGGCGGCTTTGCACACCCGGCGCAGCTGCTGCTGATAGACCTGCTTGCTGCCGGTGAAGTGGATGAGATCCGGGTGGGCAAAATAGGTAAACAGCCCGGTGTACATAGCGTCGATGGACTGATTGCAGTACTGCTCCAGTACGTGGGTGCTGCCGTTGGGGTGGCCGCAATAAGGCTCGCCCATTTCATTGCCGATCATGTGCTGACCCAAAATCATATATTGCACACGGTTTTCCCGCAGCAAATCCAACATTTGGGGGAAATATTTGGGATAGTATTCCGCCTCCACGCCCAGATAGATCTGAATTTGCGAGGCGTATTTTTGCTTTAGATGCTGCACTGTCAGGGCGTAATCCTCCAACTGGAAAACACTCATGCGAAAGTTGGAGACATAACCCCCGGGAAAGGGATAAGGCGTGTGATCCGCAAAACCTAGAATCTGCAGACCTGCGTCAATGGCGCAGCGGACATATTCTTCCTCCCTGCCGATGGCATGGTTACACCGAGGGGTGTGGGTGTGGTAATTGGCAATCATGGGCTTTTCCTTTCTGTATTTTTGTGATATAGTAGGGTAAATGGGGGGATATGATGCGATATGAGAATATGGTGCCCGGTATTTTTCTTGCCCGGCCCAATCGGTTTATTGCCCATGTGGAAATAGAAGGGCATGAGCAGATCGTCCATGTGAAAAACACCGGCCGCTGCCGGGAACTGCTGCCCGCCGGGGCAAAGGTGTGGTGTCAGCACTGGGATAATCCCAGCCGCAAAACGAAATATGATCTGATCCTGGTGCAAAAAGGGGAGAGACTCATCTGCATGGACTCTCAAGCCCCCAACGCCGCCGCCAAGGAATGGCTTCTGAATGGCGGGCTGGGGCAGATTGAGGAATTAAAGGGGGAGTACACCCACGGGGACAGCCGCTTCGATTTTTCCTTTGTGAAGGATGGGCGGCGGTGCTTCCTGGAGGTCAAGGGCGTCACTTTGGAAAATGACGGCGTGTGCGCCTTTCCCGATGCGCCCACCCAGCGGGGCGTCAAGCACCTGCAGGGGCTGACCAGGCTGGCGCAGGAGGGCTATGGGGCCTATGTGCTGTTTGTGATTCAGATGGCGGATGTGAAGTATCTCCATCCCAATGATGCCACTGACCCGGCTTTTGGAAATGCTCTGCGGGAAGCGAAGCGGCAGGGCGTGGAGGTCTTGGCGGTGGAGTGTGCCGTCACCCCGGAGAGCATGATGATTACCAAGCCGGTGGAAGTAAAACTATGAAAAACCAGTATATATTGAAAAAAGGCACGGTGCTGTGCCTTTTTTCTTATTAAAAATACTGCTGCATATGCCTTTGAATGGCCTCAAAGGTAGCATCGCTGATGGCGTGTTCCATGCGGCAGGCATCCTCTGCGGCGGTTTCCCGATCCACGCCCAAGCGCATCAGCAAGGCGGTGAGAATGGTATGTCGATTGTAAATTTTTTCGCCGATGGCCCGGCCTTCGTCTGTCAGATGCAGCGCGCCATTGGCCTCTACTGTCAAATACCCGCCGCTTTTCAGCAGACCCACGGCACGGCTGACGCTGGGCTTGGAGTAGCCCATGTGCTCTACCACATCAATGGAACGGACTGTGTCCATGGTCTGAGACAGCATATATATGGTTTCTAGATACATTTCGCCCGATTCCTGCAGCCGCATGGATCACACTTCCTTTCCTTTTTTTATAAGATACCACGAAAAGACTGCCCTTGTCAATCACCCAAAATTTGGCGCAGCATTTTGATATGCTCTCCGGTCTGAGTCGCCAGATGGGCAAAGGCCTCCCGGTACATGGGGTGATCCCGTTGGCTTTCAAAGAATCGCAGATTGGCGTTGGCCCGCTGAAGGCTTTGGCGCAGATTCTGGCGCTGCTGGGGCGTCAGCCGTGGAGGTGGGGAAGGATTGCCGTATACCCGCTGCCAGACTCTGCGTTCCGTGTTGTTGTCCATGTTCATCACTCCTCAGAATATTTTATGGGAAAATCGAAAAAATGTGCGAAAAACCTCTTCCATTTTCCGTTCATTTGTGCTATAATGAGCAAAATACAAAGATAGGAGTGGATGTATATGCCAAGAACCAGCGATAAGGCCGAAATGATCTTGGATTATGTCAACCAATTTGTGCAGGAGAATGGCTATGCTCCCTCTGTGCGGGAAATCGGAGCAGCCGTGGGTCTGCGTTCCACTGCTTCTGTCAGCTATCATTTGCAGGCGCTGCAGGATAAGGGCCTGCTGCAAGCACCAAGCGCCAAAGGACTGAAACGGGCGATCGTTACCAGCCAGCGCCCGGGCCAGATCCCGGTGATCGGTGTGGTTACTGCCGGCGTGCCGATTCTGGCGGTAGAAAATCAAGAGGGCACCATGGCCTGGGATGGCGATCCCAGCTGCTTTGCGCTGCGGGTTCGGGGCGACAGCATGATAAACGCCGGCATCCTCAGCGGTGACAAGGTGGTGGTTCGCCCCCAGCAGACTGCTATGGATGGCCAGATCGTGGTGGCCCGCATTGGGGACGAAGCCACGGTCAAGCGCCTGCGCCGCAGAAATGGCCAAATTTGGCTGATGCCGGAAAATGAGAATTACGAACCCATCGACGGCACCGAGGCAGAGCTGATCGGCCTTGTGAAAGCAGTCGTAAGAGAATATTGATGAAGGAAGCCCGACCGTTGCGGTCGGGCTTTTTCATATCTCAAAGATCTCTGTAATTTCCGTGGGGCCTTGCAGCAGCAGACGGGTGATCTGTCCGTTTTCTGCTTCCACGGCGGCAATCAGCTCGCCGCCGAGATTTTTGGCCACCAGCTTGCCGACCGGCAGCTTTCCGGCCGCCCAGAGGGCGGCGGCGGTTGATCCGGTGCCGGTACCACAGGCCAGGGTATAGTCCTCCACGCCCCGCTCATAGGTGAGGATGCGGATGCTGCCCGGTACATTCAAATGGGTGTAGAAATTCACATTTGCCCCCTTGGGGAAGGCGGGGTCAAAACGCAGCGCCTTGGCCCGCTCCCGCAGTGCATCTTTGTCGTCCCAGGAGAGGCCGGGGATTTCCACCACAGCGTGGGGCGAACCGGGGCAGCCCAGTTCTACATAGGCGACGCCGTCCTTCCGGTTCAAATCCAGCACGGCAGGCGTGTTCAGCTGTACCAAATATTCTGTTTCTGTCAGACGCTGGCCCGGAACGGGGCCGGCATCGGTTTCAATGACCATTTTTTCGCCCGCAATCCCGTTTTCATAGGCAAAACGGCAGATGCAGCGGCTGCCATTGCCGCACATTTCCCCCCGGGAGCCGTCGGAATTGTAAAAATGCAGGCGAAAATCCGCAGTTTCGGATGTGTCCAGCGCCATAAAACCATCGGCACCGGTACGGGCGCAGAGTTCCTTGGAAAGGGTTTCAAAATCCAGCGTCAGACCCCGGGCATCCAGCACCACAAAATCGTTTCCCGCGCCGTTCATATGCCATATCTTCATAGGCATCTCCTTATACCTTAAACCGGTTGAAATAGTTGTACAGCGGTGTCAGCTTGGCAAAGTAGTCGCTGACCCGTGCGGCCAGTTCCGGGCCAAAGGTGGCATCAGAAAAATCCTCGTGCACCGTGCAATCGATCTTTTCCTTCCAACGGAAGAATCGCTCCAAATCGGGATTTTCACATTTTTCCGGTCGGGCGTATTCTTCGGCTGCGATTTTTTGGCCGGTGGCGTTCTCCACCTGCTCCACGATGGCTAAGAATTCATCGGGGCGGGCGGCGATGCTCTGACGGAACTGCTTCATGGCCGCCGGGCGCATTTTCCAGATGAAAAAGCCGTAGTCAATGCCCTCGGGGTTGATCTCAAAGAACAGACAAGGGTTCTCTGCCCACCACTCCACATCCTGGCGGATGCAGATCCACAGGCTTTCCTTGTAGGGCAGGGGATGGTGGAGCCGGGCATCCCGATAGATGCGACTAACCTTGTAAATGTCGCCGGGACAGTCCATAAAGGGCTGAAACAGCTCCCAGCCCAGGGCCTTCATAGGTTCGTAGAGCTTCTTGACATAGTCGTGCTTGTGGGCCATGAACCATTCCCGGTTGTTATTCATACGAATGCCCCAGAGAAAGTCCACGGTCTCCGGGGAGAAACCTTCAAACATAGGATACACCTCTCATGTCGGATGATGTAATCAGTATAAAAAAATTCCGACGGAATGTCAAATGGAAGATGTTTTTATGCCGTTTGGATCATAAAATTTTCCGATGAGCTGAATGGACAAAATGGAGGTGTTTATTTTGTGAAAACCCACCAATTGCACAAATTGTTTAATCTTATTATAATAGTTAGGATATACAAAGGAGGAGGAACCATTGTATGAAAATGAAAAGTAAGTCTTTAAAACGGCTGCTGAGCATGGTCATGGTGCTTGCCATGATCCTGTCCATGCTGCCCATGACCGCTTTGGCTGCGGATACAGCAACAACGTTGTATTTGAAGCCTAACAGCAATTGGAAAAAAGATGGCGCTCGCTTTGCTATCTATTATTGGAATAATAGCGGCAGTAATTGGACAAGCATGTCCGATACGGATGGCGATGGTATTTACGAGGGCGTTGTTCCTGCCGGATATACCAACATCATCTTCTGCCGTATGAACGGCAGTGCCAGTGCCAACAACTGGAACAATAAGTGGAATCAGACCGCTGATCTTACTGTTCCTACCAATAACAATAATATGTATACGGTTAAGGAAGGCACCTGGGATAAGGGCGGCGGAACTTGGAGCCACATCCATACCTATACTTCCGTTGTGACCGAGCCCACCTGCACCGAGGGCGGCTATACCACCTATAGCTGCGCTTGCGGCAACAGCTATACCGGCGACGAGACCGATCCTGCAGGTCATAGCTGGAGCGATGGTGTTTGCGGTGTTTGCGGCGAAGCCTGTAAGCATAGCTATACCAATAACGTTTGCACAGTATGTGGCATGGCGAAGTATCTGTATCTGAAGCCCAACTCCAACTGGCTGCAGGCCAACGCCCGCTTTGCGGCCTACTTCTTCGATAACAGTGCGAATAAGAATGTTTGGGTCAGCATGACCGATGTGAATTTCGACGGCGTTTATGAAGTGGTGATTCCCGCCGATCACGCCTATCCCAATGTGATTTTCGTCCGTATGAATCCTTCTGCTTCCACCAACAACTGGAATAATAAGTGGAATCAGACCGGCGACTTGAAGATTCCTGCCGATGGAAAGAATCTGTTCACGCTGCCCAATGGTTCTTGGGACGGTGCTACCACTACATGGTCTACTTATGTAGAACCTGCCTACACCGTGGCTGGCACAGCCGGTCTGTGCGGCACAGAATGGGATATCAACAACACGGCCAACGATATGGTGAAGAAGTCCGACGGCACCTATGAAAAGGTTTATACCAATGTGGCTGCCGGTACTTACAAATTTAAAGTTGTGTTGAATCGTTCCTGGGACAAGGCTTGGCCCGGTAGTGACTATAATCTGACCGTGGCCGAAAACGGCCAGACCGTTACCATTACCTTTGACCCCTCTGCACAGAAGGTCACTGCAACGGTGACGGCGCCGGTGGAGCCCGATCCCACTCCGGATCCCGAGCCCGAAGGCCCCTTCACGGTGACCCTGCACTTTGCCAATACCAAGGGCTGGAACGCAGTTAGCTTCTATGTTTGGGATGCATCCCAAAACACACTGCTGGGCGGCTGGCCCGGCAAGCCTGTGGAGCAGGATGCTGATGGCTTCTACACCTATTCCCTTGAGGTGGAAGCTGGTACTACCTTCAACTTCATCTTCAATGATAATGTAAACAATAGCGGCAACCAGACTGCCGACCTGACCCTGGGCAAGATCACTTCCGATGTGGAGAAGTGGGTCAAGGCTGATGGTTCTATTTTGGACGAGCCCTTCCGCATGGTGGTCAGCCCCGTGGTGGATGGCACTTCCGTTACCTTCAACTATGAAAACGCCAACGCCACCAGCGTCAGCGTGGCAGGCTCTTTCAATGGTTGGAGCACCACCGCAAATCCCATGACCAAGGATGCTGACGGTGTTTGGACCGTGACCATCCCCAATGTGGAGGCAGGTAACCACCAGTACAAGTTCGTTGTCAATGGCAGCGAGTGGGTTCTGGACTCCGCCAACCCCAATGTATTTACGGAGGCAAGCGGCAACCAGAACAGCGTGTTCTATGTTCTGCACGCTGAGGATACCCCGGATAACAACACGGTAACCATCCGCATCCATTATTCCAGAGCCGATGGCAATTATGAGAACTGGAATTTGTGGGTTTGGGGCTCCAATATGGGCGGCCACCAGGTGGACTTTGCCGAAGAACTGGTGAACGGCGCCAAGGTTGCCACCATCGTTCTGGAAAATGCCCGTGATCACATGGACCTGTGCTTCAAGGAGCGCAAGTCTCTGCCGGGCAATGAGTGGGCCGAGCAGGCGGATAAGGATCGTAAGATCGACCTGAGCACTGTCGTTGCCGGTACCATCGACTACTATATTTCCAGTGAGTCCTGTGTGTTTGGCGATGATGTGGTTCGCAAGAACAAGGTCTGTTCTGTAGAACTGGATTATGACAAAAACCAGGTCCATTTCACCTTGGCACAGGCAATCTCCAATTACGAAAGCGCTATCCAGCTGGTGAAGGGTGATGAAGTGATCAATGTCACCATCACTGCTGCCGGCAACAAGTACATCCTCTCCATGCCGGAGGGTTTGACCCTGACGCTGACCGAGCTGTATCAGTATAAGGTGGCCTTTGGTGGACACACCTATGCCATCGATTCTAGAACTGCCTATGCTTCCGAAAAGTTCGGTAAAGAGTTCACCTACGAAGGCAAGGATCTGGGCAGCAACTACACCAATGCCGGCACTAGCTTTGTGGTGTGGGCACCCACCGCAGAAAAGGTGTATGTGAAGCTGTACGCCACCGGCAGCGATGCCGAGGCAGGCGCTGCAGAACTGGGCACCTACATCATGGAACAGGGTGCAAACGGCACATGGAAAGTGCTGATCGAGGGTGACCTGAAGGGTCAGTATTACACCTACGTGGTTACCCGTGACGGTCAGACCATTGAGGCCGTCGACCCCTATGCCCGTACCACCGGCGTCAACGGTGAGCGCGGCATGGTCATTGACCTGGATTCCACCGATCCCGATGGCTGGGCAGAGGACAAGAATCCCAACCCCAGCACTTCTTACACCGATGCCATCATTTACGAGCTGCATGTCCGTGACTTCTCCATCGATTCTTCTTCCGGCATCGTGGAGGACTATATGGGCAAGTTCCTGGCCTTCACCCAGACTGGTACCACCGTCAATGGTGTGGAGGGCGGCCTGTCCACCGGCATCGACTATCTGAAGAGCCTGGGCGTCACCCATGTCCACCTGCTGCCTGTTTATGACTACGGCTCCGTGGACGAGACCACCTGCTCCAACTTCAACTGGGGCTACGATCCCGTTAACTACAATGTTCCCGAAGGCTCCTACTCTACCGATCCCTACGCCGGCGAAGTGAGAGTGGAAGAGTTCAAGCTGATGGTGCAGGCTCTGCATGAGGCTGGCATCAGCGTCGTTATGGACGTGGTTTATAACCATGTGTATAATGCCGACAAGTTTGGCTTCAACCAGATCGTGCCCGGTTACTTCTCCCGTATCGATTCCAATGGCTCCGGCTGCGGCAACGACACCGCTTCCGAGCGTGAGATGGTTCACAAGTACATTGTGGAGTCCGTCCTGTACTGGACCGAGGAGTACCATGTCGATGGCTTCCGCTTCGACCTGGTGGGTCTGATCGATGTAAACACCATCAATACCCTGGTGGAGGAAGTCCATAAGATCCGTCCTGATGTGATCTTCTACGGCGAAGGCTGGACCATGGGCACCAATGTGGAGCCCGGCAACACCATGGCTACCCAGCAGAATTCCGCCGAAACCCCCTATTTCGCATACTTCTCCGATACCATCCGGAATCTGCTGGCAGGTAATAACAATGCCAATGAACTGGGCTTTGTTTCTGGCGCCACCGGTAAGGAAAGCAGCATCATTGCCAACTTCCTGGCCAACCCCGGCTGGAGCAAGAATCCCGCTCAGATCGTGCAGTACGCTTCCTGCCACGATAACTACACCCTGATGGATAAGCTGATCCTGTCTACCGGTGCCTATGGCATTACCGATGACGTCATCAGCATGAACAATTTGACGGCTACCATCTACATGATGTCCCAGGGCATTCCCTTCATCCATGCCGGTGAAGAAATGCTCCGTGAAAAGATCAATGCCGATGGCACCCGCAACCACAACAGCTACAATTCCTCCGATGATGTCAACTCCATCAAGTGGGATAACCTGCTGGTGGAAGAGTATGCTGACACCGTGGCCTACTACCAGGGCCTGATCGCTTTCCGTAAGGCACACGCTGGTCTGCGTCTGAACACTGCCGATGCAGTTGCCGAGAACATCCAGGCACTGAAACTGGGCAACAATCTGGTGGCATTCCTGATCGACGGCAATGCTGTCGAGGGCGAGAATGATGACATTCTGATCATCTTCAATGCCAATGCAGATGCAGTTACCGTGAACCTGCCCGAGGGTATTTGGAATGTGTGCATTGACGGCGAGGATGCCGGCACCGACACCCTGTATACCGCTGAGACTGCTGCTCAGCTCTCCGGTATCTCCGCTATGATCCTGACCCAGAAGGACACCGGAAAGAATGAGGATCACACCGGCGGCAACGCTGGCAATACCATCACCGTGTACTTCTCCAACAATAAGTATTGGAATGCTGTTTACGCCCACTACTGGGGTGGCGCCACCGGTACCGAGTGGCCCGGCACTGCCATGACCTATGTGGAGACCAATGACTACGGTGAGAAGATCTTCTCCGTCACCGTTCCTGCCGACACCACCGGCATCATCTTCAACAACGGCAGCGGTAGCCAGACCGTGGACATCACCGAACTGGTGGATGGTCAGGGTTACTACTGTACCGATCCGAATGCTGAGGGTAAGTTCGCATACGGCACCTATACCTATGGCGGCTCCAGTGGCAGTGCTTCCGGCGGCTTCACCAACGACGGCAGCTATTCCGGTGCTGACCAGTATTATCTGTTCGGCTACATCAACGGCGAGGATTACGCCAGCGAAGCCAATGGCGACGTCATCGGCAAGTATTTGTTTGTGGACGGCCAGCTGACCGTTCTGTTCGAAACCGACAGCTATGTTGGCGTCAAGACCGGTGACAATAAAAACTGGTACATGACCAACGGCTGGCTGGGCAATGTTACCTCTGCAACCCTGTATCATACCACCAAGCTGGGCACCAATGCCAATAAGCTGATGATTCCCGGCGGCGTGGAAGTTACCTTCACCCTGACCGAGAATGAAGATGGCACCCTGACCCTGTCCTATGTGGCAGAAAACAACGGCCCCGTGGATGGCACCGGCATCCAGAATGGTGCAACCCTGCACTGCTGGAACTGGAGCTTTGCGGAGATCGAGGCCAACATGGCTCTGATCGCTGAGATGGGCTTCACCGCCATTCAGACCTCTCCCATCCAGCCTCTGAAGGAAGCTACCACCGATGAGACCGACACCGTTTCCGGCTGCTGGTGGCTGTACTACCAGCCCACCGGTTTTGCCATCACCGATGGTGAGGGCAATGCCTTGGGCACCAAGGATGAGCTGGAGAAGATGATTGCTACCGCACACGAATATGGCATCAAGGTCATCGTGGACGTGGTGGCAAACCACCTGGCCAACGAGAAGGGCAACGACCTGTCCGGCGCTATTGAGGAATCCCTGCTGAAGGATGAATACTGGCACAATATCAAGGTCAATACCTCTAATTACTCTGATCGCTTCGATGTGACCCAGCACTGCATGGCAGGCCTGCCGGATCTGAACACCGGCAACGCTGACATTCAGCAGTTTGTACTGGACTTCCTGAAGCAGTGTATCGACCTGGGTGTGGATGGCTTCCGTTTCGACGGTGCCAAGCACATCGAGACCCCCGATGACGAGCTGGCATTCTGCAGCAATTTCTGGCCCTTCGTCATTGGCGGTGCTGAAAGCTATGCCGCAGAAACCTACAACAAGGACATCTATGTCTATGGCGAAGTGCTGGATGGTACTTCCGGTTACGCTATCTCCGACTACACCGAGTTCATGGCCGTCACTGACAACTCCTGGGGCAACACCCTGCGGGACAATGTCAACAAGGGTAATGCGACCCTGGTGCCCGGCTATGACAAGCCCACTGACGCTTCCAACTTGGTGATCTGGGCTGAGTCCCACGACACCTATGCCGATGGCAAGTCCTCCGGTGTCAACACCGTTGCCATCAATAAGGTTTGGGCACTGATCGCAGCCCGTGCTGATGCCATGGGCCTGTACTTCGCCCGTCCCGAGACCAATGACCAGCTGCTGGGCGTGGGCTCTGTTACTGGCTGGTATAGCGATGTGGTGAAGATCGTCAACCGTTTCCACACCGCATATGCGGGTGCACCTGAGGTGCTGGGCAACGAAGACGGTATCAGCTATGTTGTTCGCAGCCAGAACGGTATCGTGCTGGTCAATGTAAAGGGCAATGAAGCCCAGGTGGAACTGAATGTTCCTATGGCAGACGGCACCTATCTGGACCGACTCACCGGCAATGTATTCACCGTTGAAAATGGTGTTCTCTCCGGTACCATCGGTGAGACCGGCGTGGTCGTGGCTTACGATTTCGCAAAGGGCCATGAGCCTAGCGCACCTGCTGATTGTCTTAACAATCAGATTTGTACCATCTGCGGCCTGGTGCTGGATCCGGCCAAGGGCCACAGCTATGAGGCCGTTGTCACCGAGCCTACCTGCGGCGCTGACGGCTATACCACCTACACTTGCCATTGTGGAGACACCTATGTTGCGGACGAAGTGCCTGCTACCGGTGACCATCAGTTCGGCGCTTGGAAGGTTCTGAAGGCTGCGGGCTGCAGTGTAAGCGGCCTGCGTACCCGTGAATGTGTCTGCGGCGCAAGTCAGACTGAGGTGATTTCTGCTACCGGCGTCCACGCTTACGGCGCATGGACCGAGACCAAGGCTGCTACTTGCACCGAAGCCGGTGAGAAGACCCGTACTTGCGACTGCGGTGATGTCCAGACCGCTGCCATTGCTGCTCTGGGCCACACCGAGGTCATCGACGCAGCCGTTGCAGCTACCTGCACCGCTGCCGGTAAGACCGAGGGCAAGCACTGCGCTACCTGTAACGAAGTCCTGACCGCACAGGAAGAAATTCCTGCAAAGGGTCATATGGAAGTCTCTGTTGCCGGCAAGCCCGCCACCCACACTGTGGACGGCTTGAGCGAAGGCAAGCGCTGCGCGATCTGTAACGAGGTTCTGACCGCTCAGGAAACCATTCCTGCCACCGGCCACACCTTCGGCGAATGGAAGGTCCGCAAGGCAGCTACCACCGAAGCCAAGGGCGAGGAGATGCGTATGTGCTCCTGTGGCGAGACCGAGACTCGTGAGATCCCCATGCTGCCTGCATCCAGCGGTGTGAATCCCGTGGTCATTGTGATGATCGTGGTGATCGCTTTGGGCGCTGCGGCTGCAGTCCTGTTCCTCATTAAGCGCAAGAAGGCATAATGTAAAATTGCCTTTGCGGTAAAACAAAACGTTCCCGCCCTGCCGCACGGTAGGGCGGGATTTTTGTATGGCGGCCCGGGACATGTTTCCTGCTGGAATGGAATATACTTGTCTAAAGCACCACATTGGGGAGGCGAAGACGGATGGGTAAATCCATTTCTTTTTGGCAAATGGCGGGATTTATTTTCACGGCCATTTTGGGAACGCTGCTGCATTTTTTGTTTGACTGGACGGGAGGAAGCGTGATCGCGGCCCTGTTTTCCGCGGTGAACGAATCCATATGGGAGCATATGAAACTACTATATTATCCCATGTTTCTCTTTGCGCTGGTGGAGTACCGGGTATGGGGGAAGGAATACTCGCAGTTTTGGTGTGTCAAGATGATTGGGATTTTGCTGGGACTGCTGCTCATTCCTGTCATTTACTATACCTACACGGGGACATTGGGGGTGGAAGCGGACTGGTTTAATATTACCATTTTCTTCCTTGCAGCTGCCGCAGCCTATTGGCTGGAAACCAAGCTGTTTGAAAAGAATTTTGCCTGTCAAATCAGACCAGGGCTTTCCTTTGTGCTGATTTGCTTGATTGCGGTTTTATTTACGGTGCTGACTTTTTCTCCGCCCCAGATTCCCTTCTTCCGGGACCCTGTGACGGGAACTTATGGATTTCAAAACGCCTGAACGAAAATCTGCCGGACAAACCGGCAGATTTGTTTTTAGGAAAGTGGACGGGCAAGGGCGAATAGGGTAGAAGCGGAGGTGAAGCGATGTGTTGACCACCGTTTGGCTGATGCTCAGTTCGCTCTTGTATTCGCTGCAGCTGCAGACGGGGAGTTTCCCAAAACCTTTGACTGCCCAGGAGGAACGCCATTATTTGACGCTGGCATCCCAGGGTGACCTGGAGGCCAGGAATGTATTGATCGAGCGAAATCTGCGCCTGGTCGCCCACATAATGAAAAAATATTATACCCAAACTGCCGATCAGGAGGATCTGATCTCCATCGGAACCATCGGGCTCATCAAGGGAATCTCCACTTTTGATGACAGCAAGGGGGTACGGCTGGCCACCTATGCCGCCCGGTGTGTGGAAAATGAGATCCTCATGTACTTCCGAAGTCAGAAAAAAAGCAGCCAGGATGTGTCGCTGTCCGACTATATCGAAACTGAAAGTGACGGCGCGGCGCTGTCGCTGATGGATGTGGTGGCGGAAGACGCGGATCTTTTGGAAACCATCAGCGACCGGGAAATCGTGCGAGCGCTGGGGGTCGCGGTGAATCGATGCCTGACGGAGCAGGAGCGGCTGGTTATCGTGCTGCGCTACGGACTGGAAGGGAAGCGACCTCTGCGTCAGCGGGAGGTGGCGGAAGTCACCGGCATCAGTCGCAGCTATGTGTCCCGCATTGAAAAAAAGGCGCTGGAAAAGCTGAGAAAGGCTCTGGATTCCTTCAAGGCTTAAAAAATCAGCACCCCGGAGCGGGGTGCTGAAAAGGTTAGTATTTGCGGGAGAGTTGGGCCTCGGCCTCTGCCCTTGTTATTTCGCCGGAGTTGCATTTGGCCATGATCTGTACGTCCTTGTCATTGAGCTTGTAGCCCAGGTAGAAGAAGGTGGAGATGATCATGCCGATGACGGGCACCAGGGCATAGACGATCCACAGGCCGTTCAAGGCGGCGGGGGTCTGCTGAACGCCCTTTTCGGCCAGTTCGGTGAAGTTTTCCGCTTCCACAGAGATCCAGCCAAACAAGCCCAGAAGGATCATGGCCAGAGAAGAGGAAACCGCGCCGGTGATCTTCACGGAGAAAGTCTGGATGGCAAAGGTAATGCCCTTGGCACTGATGCCGGATTTGTACTGACCATACTCGGCGCAGTCCGGTGTGAACATGAAGGCCAACACGCCTACGATGCACATGGGCAGGGCGCGGATGCAGGTTAGAACCATAAACATGGTTTTGCTCTCATAGCCCATAAAATAGATGATAAAGCCCAGAACAATGTTGACGATGTGGCACAGGAACAGAACCTTGAACTTGTCATATTTTTTCAGCAGGGTGGGCATCAGCATGGCGGCGATCACACCGGGCACCATGCCCAAAAGGTTGATGACCACGCCAAACAGCTCATTTTGGAACAGGTAGAAGGCCAAAAACAGGGTGACAGCATTGCAGGTTTTGAGTGCGTCGGTGGCCATATAGCCGCCGTAATAGGTCAGCAGATATTTGTTTTTGCCCAGATAGCGGAACATGTGGCCGATGGAGAAGGCCTCTTCCTCCTGGTCGGGGGAGTAATTGCGTTCTTTGCAGTTGAGCAGCAGCGGAATCATGGTGGCGCCGCTAAGGATGGCCATCACAGCCACGGCCCAGGAAATACTCATGCCTATTTTGGTCAGCACAATGACCAGATTATACAGCACAACACCGGCGCCGGAGAAGACACGGTTCACACTTAGCAGCAAATTGCGCTCCTGCAGATTATCGGTCATGGTATTGAGCATGGAGTAGGCCGGCACATCCGTCAAGGTGTAGACCATATCCCACAGCACATAAGCCACACCGAACCAGATTAGCTTGCCAACTTCGCTCATGCCCACAGGAATGGAGAACAATAGAATGGTGACCGCGGGGATCAGCAGGACGGCGATGCGCAGCCAAGGCAGACATTTTTGGTTTCTCTTGAACTTGACTTTGTCAAAAATGTAGCCGAAGATGGGGTCGTTGATGGCATCCCACACCTTGACGATCAGCAGCACCAGGCCACTCTTGACCGGATCAATGCCCTGGAAAACCAGGTAGGTGCTGATGAAAACGGCGGTCAGATTGTAATAGATATTCTGACCGATGAAATAGCTCCAATAGCTGAGGCGTTCTTTGAAGGTGGTCATGTAATTCTTCATGGATTTCCTCCCTATGCTCACAATATGGCAATATTTTACCAGTAAAAAGGAAAAAAAGCAAGAAAAAACACCCCGGAACAGTGTCGTTCCGGGGTGAATCTTTGCAATTAGTCAGCCACGTAGGGCAGCAGAGCGATCTGACGGGCGCGCTTGATGGCGGTGGTCAGGTCACGCTGGTGAGCGGCGCAGGTACCGGTGGTACGGCGGGGCAGGATCTTGCCGCGCTCGGACAGGTAACGGCGCAGCTTGGCGGTATCCTTGTAGTCGATACCGGTAGCCTTGTCCACGCAGAAAGCACAAACCTTCTTGCGCTTGCGGGGACGCATACGCTGTTCGTTAGCCATGGTGTTTTCCTCCTTGTAAGTCTAGTAGAAAAGTTAGGTTGTTTTAGAAGGGCAGCTGAGCGTCGTCGTCATCCAGCATCGCAAAGTCGGATGCGGGAGCAGCAGGGGCGGAGTAGCCGCCGAAGCTGGGAACGGAAGCGGGAGCGGAGTAGCTGTTGCCACCGTAGGCGTTGCCGCCGTAGGAAGCGCCGCTGTCGCCGTCGCGCTTGCTGTCGCCAAAGTATGCGTTTTCCACGATAACTTCGGCGGAGGTACGCTTGTTGCCTTCCTTGTCGGTCCAGTCCCGCATCTCAAGTCTGCCGTCCACAACGATCATGCGACCCTTGGCAAAATACTTGGAGATGAATTCTCCAGTCTGACGCCAAGCGACACAGTCGATGAAATCGGCCTTTCTTTCGCCGCCGTCCTTGGGAGAGTAGTCCCGGTCGACAGCGATACGGAAGCTCGCAACTGCAACACCGGAACCGGTGCGGCGCAGTTCAGGGTCGCGAACCAGACGACCCATCAGAGTGATGTGGTTGAGCATGGATTAGCCCTCCACGACAGTGGTCAGGCAGCGCATAACGCCGTCGGTGATCTTCATAACACGCTCCAGCTCCGCGGGGAACTCGGGCTTGCATTCGAAGTTCATCAGGACGTAGTAGCCTTCGGACAGGTCATTGACCAGATAGGCCAGGCGACGCTTGCCCCAAATGTCGATGTTGCTGAGGGTACCCTCCGCCTCCACCATTGCCTTGAACTTTTCCACAAGAGCGTTGATGCCCTCCTCGCCCAGAGTGGGGTCGATGATGTAGAGCACCTCGTACTTACCAGTGATCTTAGCCATGTTGATTGCACCTCCTTTTGGTCTTTTGGCCCACGGTCGCGCCGTGAGCAAGGATTTGTCCGCATTTGCAGACCTAGCTATTTTATAGGATTAGGACAAGAAAGTCAAGAACTTTTTTATAAAAATCCCATGTTTTTTCAGAAAAACATCCATAAAAAGCAGAAAAAGGCGCCCCGATTGGGGCGCCCCGTTTTCTTAGCAGCAGCGATTGTTGTCGCAACCGCAGCCGTCCTGCTGGCCGCAGCCGCAGAACAGGATCAGCAGAATGATGATCCAGCACAGATTACCACCGCAGAAGCCGTTGTTACCAAAGTTACACATAAAGATACCTCCAAGGATTTTTTGATGTGGCTCATCGCCACTCATCCCATGTTATGATTCAGGAGGAAAAATGTGCGCCGGAGGTGCTGCTGTGCTCCAGGTCGCTGACCCGGTGGTTTAGTACCTTGATCTGTTCCTCCACCACCGGCATCCGTCGGGCGAAATGATTGTGCTCCCGCACTTCTCGGGTCAGTTCATCCAGTTTGGTGTCCGTCACTGCCTGGGCAGTCCGGATGGCTGCCTCGCTTTTCCGGGCGGAGAGAATATTGCTTAGGATCACGCCGGCCAGGGACAGGCTGCCTGTGATGATGGCGGCGAGAATGGCTTCACTCATATAAAATACCCCCTTTCTTCCGTTGGTTCTTCATAAAGAGGGAGAAAAAGGGCTTCGGTTGCACAAAAATATGCAATTGTCGAAAAATGTCGGAAATTATTATAGGGAAAGCCATTGAAAAACGGAAAAAATTCTGTTACTGTGTAGAAAAAAGCGGGGAGGGAAGGAAAATGTTGAAGCTGATGATTGCCGATACAGCGGAAGAAATCCGGCAGTCTTTGGAGGCGTTGTTCCGGGATCGCTGTGTGGTGCGCAGCTGCGCAGACGGCGAAACGGCGCTGGAACTGCTGCGTCAGTTCGCCCCGGACATTCTGGTGCTGGATCTGATGCTCCCCAAAACTGATGGTCTGAGTGTGTTGCAGCAGTTGCGGCAGTGGCAGATGCCCACCATGGTGCTGGCCCAAACCCCCATCAACAGTCCCTATATCCAAAACCGGCTGCAGCAGCTGGCGGTGGATTATGTGGTGATGTCCCCCTGCCAGATCTCTGCCTTGCAGGCGCAGATTCAGGATTTTATGAACCGCCTGCAGGATACACCGCCCCAGCCCAGATGTGAGGATCTGCTGGTGACCACAATGTTAATAAAAATGGGCTTTTCCACCAAGCTGGGCGGCTATAGTTATCTGGTGGACGCCATTCCAATTTACGCCAAAGATCCCTCCCAGGCAATCACCAAAGAACTGTATGTGGCGGTGGGGCAGATCCATGGCAAGGAGGCGGGCCTGGTAGAGCGCTCCATTCGCAGCGCCATTGACAAAGCATGGCGGGTGGGCGACCCGGCTGTTTGGAGCAAATATTTCCGCTGCCTGCCGGACGGCACGGTGGAGCGGCCCAGCAACGGCAATTTTATCGCCCGCATGGCACAGCTGCTTCTGGGCAGATCCCAGGAAAGCTTTATTGCATAATGAAAAAACCAGGACGGCGTCCTGGTTTTTTTATGCGTTGCTCATGTGTTTGCACAGTGGTGCCAAGGGACAATCTCCGCACAGGGGATTTCTGGCGGTGCAAACCTCCCGGCCAAAGAGGACGATGCGGTGACAGAAGTCGGAACTTTCCTCCGGCGGCAGAATGGCGCGAAGCTGGCGTTCTACCTTTTCCGGGTCCTTGGTGCCGTCAGTCAGTCCCAGGCGGCCGCAGATGCGGATGCAGTGGGTGTCGCACACCACGCTGCCGGGGGCGCCATATAAATCGCCCAGAAGCAGATTGGCGGTCTTTCGGCCCACACCGGGGATCCGCAGAAGCTCTTCCATGGTGCCCGGCACTTTGCCACCATATTCGTTTATCAGCATTTGGCAGCCCAGCACAATGTCCCGGGCCTTGTGCTTGTAAAAGCCGCAGGAGTGGACGTGGTTTTCCACATCCGCAATCGCTGCCCCGGCCATGGCCTCCAGGGTGGGGTAGGCGGCAAACAGGGCGGGGGTCACCAAATTCACCCGGGCGTCGGTACACTGGGCGGAAAGCCGCACAGCGATCATCAGTTCGTAATCTTTTTGATAGTGCAGCGCACAGGGGACATCGGGATACCGATGCTTTAATATTTCAATGATGGATCGAACCTTTTCTTCCATGCGGTCCACCTCCTTTTTCGCCATTTTACCACAAAAAAAGCGGAAAGGGAAGTGGAAAGATCAAGAATGATTTATATTATAGAACATCATACAAAACTTCTGCGCTAAGGGCGGAAATTTCGTAGGCGGTTCGCTCTTCCGTACCCTGATCTGTCATCTTATTGTACACCCGGCTCTGAAGCCGGCCCTGAATGCGGATGATGTCGCTGGTGTGACAGGCAGAAATCTCCTGGGCGGTGCGGCCCCATAGAATGCAGGGCAGATAATCCGCCCGCTTGAAGGCTCGGGGGAGGGCCAGCATCACATCACAGATATCCCGCCCCAAAGGCGTCCGGCGCAGATTGGGCTGGCGGCAAATGGGGCCTTGCAGCACTACCTCGTTGGCGGGCAACTCGTCGGTGGCGATGATGGATGTGGCAAACACGAAGATGAGTAGCCGCCGAACGCCATTGTCTCGGCTGTTGTGGGAGCGGATCTGTCCCTGTACCTCCAGCATCCCGCCGCTGGATAGATCCATGGCGTTTAGAATCTGCTCTTCAGCAATCACCGGCAGCACATCCACAGCCTCGGACAGCCGTGGCACGGAGAGCTCAAAGCGGAAAAACCGCTTATGGTGGTTTTCGTGGGAGAATTGGGGCAGCTGGAGCAGCTCGCCCCGCAACAGAATGGTATTTTCCGTATGTTCCATAGTTCACCTCAAGCACAGATGTATGGAACATTCTATGACCCGGAATGGAAAATAAGAACCCCGCCGGCTTTTCTTCCGGCGGGGGGATAAACAGATAGTTACCGCTTTTTCTTCGGCCCGGGAGCGGCCTTCTTGGGAGCGGTTTTGGACACGGCGGGCTTGGGGGCTGGACCCTTGGCAAGGGGTTTCTTGCCCTTGGGCGGCAGCTTGGGGGGCGGAGCGGTGGGCTTGTCAGGCCTGGGGGGTACGGCCCGGATCAGGCATTTCGGCCCGGAACCGATCAGATCTTCCCGGTGGGCTTTTAACAGTGCTTCCCGCACCAAGTAATAGTTTTTCGGGTTGCGGTACTGGATCAGCGCCCGTTGCATGGCCTTTTCGTGGGGATCGGTGGGCACGTATACCTTTTCCATGGTTCGGGGGTCAAGACCGGTGTAATACATCACCGTGGACAGGGTGGAGGGAGTGGGATAGAAATCCTGCACCTGCTCCGGATTGTAGCCCATTTCCCGGATGTATTCGGCTAGCTCAATGGCCTCCTTCAGCGTCGAGCCGGGATGGCTGGACATGAGATAGGGCACCAAATACTGGTTCATGCCGTACTGCTTGTTCAGGGCAAAATACTTGTCCACAAACTTGTTGTAAACAGCGTTTCTGGGCTTGCCCATCTTGTCCAGAACCGCATCGGACACATGCTCCGGGGCAACTTTCAGCTGGCCGGAAATGTGGAACTGTACCAGCTCCTTGAAGAAGGTATCCTTCTTGTCCGCCAGCAGGTAGTCAAATCGAATGCCGCTGCGGACAAAAACTTTCTTGATGCCGGGGATCTTCCGCAGTTTCCGCAGCAGGGCCACATAGTCACTGTGGTCGGCCTTCATATTCTTGCAGGGGGTGGGGTAGAGGCACTGCCGCCCGCCGCAAGCACCCTTAGAAAGCTGCTTTTCGCAGGCCGGGTGGCGGAAATTGGCGGTGGGGCCGCCTACATCGTGGATGTAGCCCTTGAAATCTTTGTCTTTTACCATCATCTCCGCTTCCTCGAGGATGGATTCGTGGCTGCGGGTTTGAATGATTCTTCCCTGATGGAAGGTCAGAGCGCAGAAAGAGCAGGCACCGAAGCAGCCCCGGTTGCTGACCAGACTGAATTTGACCTCCTCGATGGCGGGCACGCCGCCCTTTTTGGCGTAGCTGGGATGCCATGTCCGTTCATAGGGCAGATTGTAGACCGCATCCATTTCCTCGGTGGTCAGGGGCTTCTGGGGCGGATTCTGCACCACATATTCCTTGCCGTAAGGCTCGGCCAGCCGCTTGGCGGTAAAGGGGTCGCAATTGCCATATTGCACTTTGAAAGACTCGGCATACTTGCGCTTGTTGGCTTTCAGTTCCTCAAAAGAGGGGAGTACGATGGTGGGCAGGCTTTCGTCCAGCTCCGTGGTTTTGAACACGGTACCATCAATATAGGTGATGTCCTTGGCCTCCATACCGGCGTTCAGGGCGTCTGCCAATTCCACAATGCTCTTTTCGCCCATGCCGTACATCAGAATATCTGCCTGGCTGTCCAGCAGGATGGAGCGCTTCATGCTTTCGCTCCAGTAGTCATAATGACCCAGACGGCGCAGACTGGCCTCGATGCCGCCAATCAGGATGGGAACATCTTTGTAGGTTTGGCGGATCAGGTTGCAGTAGACGATGGTGGCATAGTCGGGCCGCTTGCCCATCTCGCCGCCGGGGGTGAAGGCGTCGGTCTTGCGGCGGTGCTTGGTGACGGAATAGTGGTTGACCATGGAGTCCATATTGCCGCCGGACACCAAAAAGCCAAGCCGGGGACGGCCGTAAATGTCAATGGACTTGGGATCCTTCCAGTTGGGCTGAGAGATGATGCCCACGCTGTAACCGTGGCTTTCCAGAATGCGGCTGATGATGGCGTGGCCGAAGGAGGGGTGATCCACATAGGCATCGCCAATGACATAGACAAAATCGCACTGGCTGAGGCCTCGGTCCAGCATATCTTGTTTGCAAATAGGCAGAAAAGACATATTCTTTCCTCCGTTGATTTTTTCTTTATTGTAGCATCAAAACAGGCAAAAGGGAAGAGGTGAAAAAATTTTCAAAAAATGAAAAAAAGATGTTGACAAATGGGATACACTGTGTTAATATACTCAAGCGCTGAGGCGCGAAACAAAATATGGGCGAGTGGTGGAATTGGTAGACTCGCTAGATTCAGGTTCTAGTGTTCACTGCGGACGTGCGGGTTCAAGTCCCGCCTCGCCCACCAAAGAAAAGCATCGAAATCGTAAGATTTCGGTGCTTTTTCTTGCTTTTAAGGCCATTTTCGTGCAATAAAAGTTAAAAACCAATAAGGGAAATATTGTTTTTCCCTTATATTTTCCCTT
>JBGVMD010000086.1:0-45290 GCA_045124575.1 Faecousia sp. | reverse complement strand
GAATGCATCTACCGGCACAAGCCAAAGACATTCAGGGAAGCAAATGATCTGATTGATAGATATATTCATTTCTACAACCATGAGCGCATCCAGAATAAAACTGGAGTGGCGCCGCTGACGCTGCGCCACTCCGCTTAAAACTCAATATTTCCTACATAGGGGCTTTTTTGTGCTGTCCGTACAAACTGGGGCAGTTCAATTTTGCTCCATGGCTTTGTTCTTATGTCATCAAATTTTCTTTCGGGTCATAATGGAAATGGTCATCCAGCGGGAAAATGGGCAGGGGTGTTTTCTCATAGGGGATGGAGGCCAAATCCTCGTTGGTGCTGCCCTTGCTCAGAGCCATAATGCTGCGTTTGGCCACAGCCGCTTGGGCGGCGGTGAGGTAGCCCAGCTTGCACACCACAATCTGGGCATCCCGGGGATCACGGCCCAGGTCGGCAAATACGGCTGGGCTGGTGTAGCCAATGTGCTTTTCCGCCAGCACGATGTCTACATTTCCGGTGCGGAACAGGGCAATGTCGCTTTTGTTGCCGGGGAACTTGTCCCATTGCTCAAAATAGGCCATCACTTTGCCGGTGGCGGTGATGGGGGTGGTGGTCACGGTGTCAAATTTTGCGCCGAAGGTCAGGGTCACGTCCTGCCCGATCTTACCCTTGCAGGCCAGGGTTGCCTCCGGATCGTAAATACCGCCAAACAGGGCAGGGGAGGACAGACTTGCAGTGCGGGGGTCATTCAGCAGACATTTCAAAAAACCCACGCAATCGGAAGAAGAGCCTGCTGTGGGGTTATCACCGGAGTCGGAAAGATAAATGGGCGTAGCTTCGCCTTTCTCAATAGCTTCAAAGGCCTTGTTCAGTACCTCCCGCTCCCCATAGGTTTCCGTCTGGAAGCAGAATTCGTATCGGGTATTCCATATTTTCTCTGCCAGCGCCAAAGCCTCTTGCTCGGCCAGTTCCTGATTTTCGGCGGTGACATATACGCCCACAGCGCTGTGGGGGTTGTCGCACCAGGGGAAGCCCATAAGATAGCTGGCTGCCAGAATCCCCTCTTTTGCTTCTGCTTCCCGCAGCGCATGGATCAGACCAATCATAGGCTGCACGGTGGTAGATGACTGCTCGCCGGCGATAAGGATCGGCACTTTCACCCATACGGATTTGGCTTTTACACCCCGTTCCAGGGCGGCGATGGTCATTTGGGCGGCATGAATACCAGTTTCCGTCTGATCAGTATGGGGGGCACATTTATAGCCAACGAAACCATCCACACTGCGGTGCATGGCTTCCGTCATAGTGGCATGCATATCCAGCGCTACAAAGATGGGAATACCCGGGAAAATGTCCCGCAGACCCATCAGCAGCGGGCCTTCCGCTTCTTCCAGGGCAGAATCGGTCATGGAGCCGTGGAGAGCAAAGCAGACTGCGTCAATAGGGCCTGCAGTCCGGGCCATGTCTAAAATCTCTCGGCGCAGCCTTTGGCAAAAATCCCGGTCTACCAGACCGTTGGGCACAGCGCTGGCAAACACCGTGGGCACGGGTTCGTAACCAGCCTTTTCCAGGGTGTCCAGAATGCCGGTGAGGGTATCGTTGGCTTTTCGGCGGGCCAAAACAGCATCACCCCGCAGCACCTGAAAATCCGCTTCTCCCGCGATAATGGGGTTGAAGGAATTGGATTCGTGGTTCATAGCACCTACCAAAATTCGTTTCATATGGGCCTCCTTCGGCGTGTTTTTCCTAGATTATACCACGCAGATGGTAGGAAGGCAACGCCTGATGAAAAACATATTGCCAAACAAAAATAAGGTCTACTGCATACAATAGTAGGGAAGCACCCCCCTCTAAAAATCCATGAACAAAGAGAGGAATGTATTTATGAAGAAAATATTGTGCGCTGTGTTGGTGGTCATTATGGTTCTGTCCCTGGCTGCCTGTGGCAACAAGCTGAAGGGTACTTACAAGACCGAAGAAACATGGGGCTCTTATGTGAGCTACACCTTTGATGGCAATGAGGTGACCGTTAAAACTTATGTGGCGGGCGTGAAGCTGTTGGAACTGGAAGGTACCTACGAAATCAATAAGGATGCCGACGAGATCACCATCACTTACGGCGACGAACAGGAGAGCGACGACATTATCTCCGGTACCCAGAGCTTTGAAAAGGGCGCTGGCTACATCAAGATCGGTACGACCAAGCTGTATCCTCAGAAGTAATGATCAACCCCAAAAGCGGGCGCGGAGAAATCCGCGCCCATTTTTTGCCCCTTGACTTCTTTGCCCTATGGTGCTACCATATCCACAGACAACTGAATACCGTTCCGTGGAGGATGGAGCGTATGGCTTTGTTCTCTTAACAAGATAACCGGGTGAGAGTCCCGGACGGTACCGCCGCTGTATGTGCTGAGGGATGTTCTTTTTGGTGAAAGCCAGTCACTGGGAAACCGGGAAGGCAGAACATTCCGCAAAAGGGTCGCAGCCCTCTATAAGCACGAGTCAGAAGACCTACGGAATTGGCTTTTCTCCCTTCCGCGCGGAGTCACGCGGATGCGGTGTTGTCACGGAAAACCGGCCGTGGCGTTGTTTTGCTACAACGCCACGGAATTTTTGTTTTTGGAGGTATTTTTATGAGCAAAAAAACTTGGATCGCCCTGGGCGCATTGATTGTTGTCCTTGCCATCATGGTGGGAGTATTTGTGCGGAACAATCCCCAGGCGCAAAAGGGAAACAAGGCAATCACCATTACGGTCGTCCATGGCAATGGTACAGAAAACGTGTTTACCTGCCGCACAGATGCAGAATATCTGGATGAGGTGCTTCTGGCAGAGGGAATCATTCCCGAGGGTAACATCGTAGACGGCATGTTTACTATCGTCGATGGTGAAACCGCCTCTTGGGAGGCAGACCAGGCCTACTGGGCACTTTTTATTGGAGAAGACTATGCTGTCAAGGGTATCTGTGATACCGTTGTGGAAGACGGCGGCAGCTATAAGTTTGTATATGAAAAATCCACATACTGGGGAGAATAATTGGAAACTGACGGTGCGGGAAATTGCACTCTTCGGTATTTTGGGTGGCCTGACCTTCGCTGCGAAGTTGGTTATGAGCGGCCTGCCCAATATTGAGCCGGTGAGCCTGATGGTAATGCTTTTTGCGGTTACCTTTGGGAAAAAATGCATTTATCCCATCTATGTCTATGTAGCCATGGAGATTTTGGTCTATGGCATCAATCTCTGGAATATTTACTATCTGTATGTGTGGCTGATTTTGGCGGTGGCGGCATATCTGATGCGGAAAAATCAAGAGCCGCTCAGCTGGGCCATCCTCAGCGCAGTGTTTGGCCTTTCTTTTGGCGCCTTGTGTGGCATTGCGGACATTTTTGTTCTGGGCGGCATTGCCCCGGCGGTGGCCAAATGGGTCAGTGGCATTTTGTTTGATGTGACCCATTGTGTGGCCAATTTTGTCATCGCACTGCTGCTGTTTAAGCCGCTGAGAGAGCTGATGGAAAAATTCTATAAGAAAATTTGAACCGGAGGGGGAGCGCTCGCTTCCCCTCTTAGTTTTTGAAAAGACCAAACCGAACCATGGAACAGGTCATTGGAGGAAAATCTTCAATTGCCTATTGACAAAATAGGTAAAAGAGAGTATGATATCTCAGTAGTTAGCATATGCTAACAGCTATGTTAGTCATAAGGAAATCAGGTGATGCATATGAACTTAACAACGGCAGAGGTAGGAAAGGAATATATCATCCGCGCCATCGAGACCGATGACGAGGAGCTCAATGCCTTTCTCTTTTCCCTTGGCTGTTACTCCGGCGAGCCCATCACCGTGGTTTCTCGGAAAAAGCGGAACATGACCGTGTCCATCAAGGATGGCCGCTATAATATCGACGATCAACTGGCAGAGACCATCATCGTGTAAGTTCAGGAACAGCGGGAGACCGCTGTTCCTTTTTGAAATTAAGTTAGCGTTGGCTAACTGCTAGGAGGATTTAAAAAATGAGAATTGCTTTTGCAGGCAATCCCAATTCCGGTAAAACAACCATGTACAACGCCCTCACCGGCCGCAATGAAAAGGTGGGCAACTGGGCCGGCGTTACGGTGGACAGTAAGCAGGCCCCCATTAAGAAGGCATACGCCGGTGATCTGGAGCTGATCGCCGTGGATCTTCCCGGCGCCTATTCCATGAGCCCGTTTACCGCAGAGGAGAGCGTTACCAGCGATTATGTCAAAAATGAGCATCTGGATGCCATTATCAACATCGTGGATGCCACCAACCTGAGCCGCTCTCTGTTCTTCACTACCCAGCTGTTGGAGCTGGGGATTCCCATGGTGGTGGCGCTGAACAAGGCCGACATCAACGAGAAGAAGCAGACCGAGATCAATTCCAAGCTACTTTCCGAAAAGCTGGGCTGCCCCGTGGTGGATACTACTTCTACCACCGGTGAGGGTCTCCATACGTTGGTTGCTGCCGCTGTGGCCCTGCAGGGCAAAGAGCAGCTGGCTCCCTACAACCAGGGTATCATCGACCTGACCAACAAAAAGGAAGTCGAGGCTGCTGACCGCAAACGTTTCGAGTTTGTTAATAAGATCGTTGCCAAGGTGGAGCGCCGTAAGATCTTCACCAAGGATAAGAACTTCCAGGATAAGATCGACGCTGTTCTGACCCACCCCATCGGTGGTCTGGCCATCTTCGCCGCTGTGATGTTCCTGGTGTTCCAGATCAGCCAGGCTTGGCTGGGCGTGTGGATCGCCGAGGGCTATGAATTTGAAAATGGAACCACCATTCCCGGCCTTGTTACCCTCATTGATATGTTCAAAGAGTGGGTCGCCGGTCTGCTGGTAAACGCCAATCCCTTCCTGGCAGCCCTGCTGACGGAAGGTATTATCGGCGGTGTCAGCGCCGTGGTAGGCTTCCTGCCTCTGGTTATGGTTATGTATTTCCTGATCTCCCTGCTGGAAGACTGCGGCTACATGGCTCGTGCTACTGTTGTTTTGGACCCCATCTTCAAGAAGGTTGGCCTTTCCGGTAAGTCCGTCATTCCCTTCATTGTGGGTACCGGTTGTGCCATTCCCGGCGTTATGGCCGCCCGTACCATCCGTAATGAGCGGGAGCGCAATGCTACCGCCATGCTGGCACCTTGGATGCCCTGCGGTGCAAAACTGCCGGTGATTGCCCTGTTTGCCGGTGCATTTTTTGATAAGGCAAGCTGGGTGGGTACGCTGATGTATTTTGTGGGCATCGTCCTGATCCTGCTGGGCGCTCTGCTGGTCAATAAGATCGCAGGCCACAAGAATCGCAAGTCCTTCTTCATTATTGAACTGCCCGAGTACAAGCTGCCTTCCCTGAAGCGTGCTTGCATGGATATGCTCAGCCGCGGCTGGGCCTACATCGTCAAGGCTGGTACCATTATTTTGGTGTGTAACGCCATCGTCTTTGTCATGCAGTCTTTCAACTGGAATTTCCAGGTGGTAGAGGAGGGCATGGAGAACACCTCCATCCTGGCTTCCATCGCAAATCCCATTGCCGCTCTGCTGGTGCCCGTCGTGGGTATCACCGCTTGGCAGCTGGCTGCCGCTGCGGTCACCGGCTTCATCGCCAAGGAAAACGTGGTCGGCACCCTGGCTGTGTGCTACGGTTTTGTGGTCAATGAGGATCTGGAAATGGTCGGCTCCGGCAACGAGGTTGCCGCCGCCATGGTGGGTATGACCAAGGCGGCCGCTCTGGCTTACCTGATGTTCAACCTGTTCACGCCTCCCTGTTTCGCAGCTCTGGGCGCAATGAATTCCGAGATCAAGCAGAAGAAGTGGTTCTGGGGCGGCATTGCTTTGCAGCTGACCACCGGCTACGCCATTGGCTTCCTGGTCTACCAGATCGGTACGCTTATCACCACCGGTTCGCTGGGTGCTGGATTCATGGGCGGTTTGATCTTCCTGCTGGCTTATGTGGCAGTGCTGGTGTGGCTGTGTGTCCGTTCTGACAAAAAGGTCAAGGCAGAAATGGCAGTGACTGGGAGGACATAAGATATGAATCCTGTTGATTATCTCATCATTGCCATTGTGGCCGTCATCATTGGCGGCGCAGCGCTGTATATCTATCATGCAAAGAAGCGGGGCACAAAATGCATCGGTTGCCCGGCCTCTGGAACTTGCAGCGGTAAATGTAGCGGCTGTTCCGGTGCTTGCGGTGCGTCCGAGAAAAAATAATGAATTCCTCCCAATGTATGCAAACGCGGCGCTCTGAAAAGAGTGTCGCGTTTGTGTTTTGGAAATAACATAATTCTTGCATTTTCTCCGACAATATAGTATTCTTTATACAAAGAAATGGGGGAGAGTCCAGTTATGGCAGGAAAAAGACCGGGCGTCTATTTAGGCAAGGAGCCCTTTATTTTTATCAGCTATTCCCACAAGGATACAGACCGCGTTATGCCCATGATCGAGGGCTTGCAGCGCAGGGGTATCCGCGTGTGGTATGATGAGGGCCTTGAAGTGGGCAGCCACTGGGACGAGAAGATCTCACAGCGGCTGATGGATTGTACCTATTTGGTGTGCTTCATTACCAAGAATTTTCTGGAGTCAGAAAACTGCCTGAATGAAATACATATGGCGGCGGAAGAGAAGAAGGGCCCGCTGATCACCTTCTTGGATCGGGTGGAGCTGCCTCCTGCTATGAAGCTTCAGTATGGTCGCCTCCATGCCCTCAGCCTGCCGCAGCATGAAAGCAGGGAGTCCTTTGTGGACCACATTGCCATGACGGAAGCTTTGCGCCCCTGCTGCGCAGATATTTCCAAGCTGCCCGGTCAGAAGCAGAGCCAGTCGGCGGCTGCACCCAGACCTGCTCCCGAGAAACCGGTTCCCAGCAAGCCAGTGGCCAGTAAGCCTGTTGCTTCCAATAAGCGCAGTTCCTCCGGTATGGGTAAATGGATTGCGATCGGTGCTGCAGTCGTGGCTTTGGTGGTGGCGCTGGTGTTGGTGCTGCCCAGACTGGGTAACGATATCCCGGACGATCCCAATTCAGGTACCCCGGGCGGCAGCAGCACGGGCGATCCGCTCCCCAGCGATCCCTCCGACCGTTATGAGCTGGCCATGACCTATATTCGGGAAGGCAAGTATTACGATGCTTATGTGATTTTTCAGGAGCTAGGCGACTATTTCGACAGCGCCAGCCAAATGGCGTCCATCCGGGAGTCTGCCTTCCTGCAGCAGATCCGGCAGGCCCAGCCTGGCGATATTGTCTACTGGGGCAGCTATGAGCAGGATGCGATAACCTCCAACGGCAAGGAAGACATTGCTTGGATCGTGCTATATGACGATAGTGGCCGCAAGCTCTTGCTGAGCCAGAGTTGCCTGGATTGCCAGCCTTACAATGAGCAGAATGCCCCCACCAATTGGGCGAAATGCACCCTGCGCACCTGGCTCAATGATGACTTCTATTGGGAAGCCTTCAACGACAAAGAGCAGGAATGCTTGTACCTGCCCGTCATTCGAACGGAAAACTCCGAAGACAGCCGGGATTATGTTTTCCTGCTAAGCATGGCGGAAGCCAACCTCTATCTTGATCTGTTTGAAAATGGATTGTTCACAGAATATGCCATCCGCCAGGGCGCCGGTAAAGATCTGCAGCATTGGTGGCTGCGGGATACCCACAATGGCGCATACAACTTTGGCGCGACTTCTTATAAGGGCAAGGTGATCGCAGACTTGGGTGCCCAGGTCCATTATGACGGTGTCGCTGTTCGTCCCTGCATTTGGGTGGACACCCGCACGGAAGCGCAGCGGGAAGAGGAATACCAGTCTGCTGTGAACCTTTTTGAAAAGGCAAATTACAAGAAAGCGCTGCCTGCCTTTGAAGCCCTGGGCAATTATAAAGACAGCCAGGACTATTGTAAGCGCCTGCCCAAGCTGATCCTTATGAAGCCCTATATGGAAGCGGAAGTGGGCGACGAGGTCCGCTTGGGCAACTACGACTGGATCGTGGTGGAAAAGCAGGATGATAAGATCCTGGTGGTCAGTAAATACAGCGTCGGCTCTGTAGGCTATAGAGACTCTGGAATGTATTATACATGGGATGTCTCCGACCTGCGTACATGGCTCAATGGCTATTTCATCACCAATATGCTCATGCCCGGGGATGAAAAGGCCCTCATTCTGCCTACCAAGGTGTCTACACCGGTAAACCCGGAATATGGCACCGACGGCGGTCCGGATGTGACGGATCAGCTGTTCGTTTTGAGTTATGAGGAAGTGATCAAGTATTTCCCCAATGCTCAGAATCGGGTGCTGACCACCCTGGAGGATACCGCTACCGGTGTGGCCTGGTGGACACGTACCATGGGTCAGAATCAGGACAATGTGGTTTGTGTGGATCAATACGGAGAAATCCATTTGGAGGGCAATGTCTCCCATGACTTTGTTTACAAGGCGCATGCCCGCCCTGCCATGTGGATCAGTACCGCAGAATAAGATTTCATTAAAAAACACCGACCTTTTGGGGTCGGTGTTTTTGTATATTTTTCGTATTTTCGTTCATCATAAATCTGGAGGGATGGAAATGACGGAAAAGGAATATTCCAATCTAGTAGATACGCTGGTACCTAAATCCCCCATGGGGAAGGACTGCTTTCACGCATTCTGGATCGGTGGGCTGATTTGTGTGATCGGCCAGTTGTTTATGAACGGTTACACCGCCCTGGGGCTGGAGAAACAGGATGCATCCACCGCTGCGTCCATGTCACTGGTGGCCTTGTCCGCACTGCTGACAGGTTTGAGCTGGTACGACGACATTGCCAAACACGCCGGGGCGGGAACGCTGGTGCCCATTACCGGTTTTGCCAATGCCATTGCAGCGCCGGCGGTAGAATTCCAGACGGAGGGATTTGTGCTGGGCGTGGCGGCAAAAATGTTTACTATCGCAGGTCCGGTGATCGTCTATGGTATCTCCGCCGGGGTGGCGTATGGGTTTCTGTATTGGCTTTTTACCTTAGCTGCATAAAAAACTTCCTCCCGCTCGGGAGGAAGCTTTTGTTTATGTGGCTTTTTTTGCTTTCTGCCGATCAAAATTGTGGATCCAGTCGGCTTTCAGGAAATAGATGAGGAACACAACGGAGCTTAAGGTCCAGGTGAGGGGATAGGCCCAGGATACGGTGGTCAGTTTCGGTGCGAACTTCACCGCGATGGTAATATAGCTGACCCGAATCACACACCAGCATGCCAGCATGGTAAACATGGGCACGGTGGCCTTGCCGGCGCCCCGCATGATGCCGGCAATGCAGTGGGAGAAGGCCAGCAGGCCGTAAAACAGGCAAATGGTACGCATGTGCTGGGTGCCGTAGGCAATGGCTGCTTCGGATTTTGCAAAGAAACCGATGAGCTGGGGCGCAAAGATGTAGGAGAGAAGGCCCACGATCTGTGCCATAATGAGCGAGCAAACAATGCCGAAGCCCACGCCCTTTTTCACCCGATCATGCTGCTCAGCGCCCAGGTTTTGACCGGTGAAGGTACTTAGACTTTGGCTGAAGCACATCACCGGCAGGAATGCGAAACCCTCCAGCTTGGAGTAAGCACCGCAGCCATTGACCGCATCCGGGCCAAAGGCGAAGATGTTAGACTGCACCACCACATTGGCCAGGGCAATCACGGAATTCTGTATGGCAGACGGCAGACCATAACGGATGATTTCCTGCAGATTTTTCCAGTGGAATCGGATTTTTCGCAGATACAGCCGAGTGGGTCCGGTGGATCGCATCAAGTGAATGCAGCACAGCAGCGCGCTGATGCCTTGGGAAATGGTGGTAGCAAGGGCGGCAGAGCCCACGCCAAAACCCATTACACCTACAAACAGCAGATCCAGGACGATATTTACCATGGTGGAGCAAATCAGGTAGTAAAGCGGATGCTTGCTGTCGCCCACCGCATGGTGAATGCCCACAAAGATGTTGTACATCACTGTAAAGATGGCACCGCAGAAATAAAAGCGGAAATAGGGGATGGAATACACCATCGTATCCTCGGGGGCGCCCATCCAGCGGAGGATGATGGGGGTGCAGGTGATGCCAGCAACGGTCAGAGCAGTGCCGGTGCAAAGGCCGAAGGCAATGGCGGTATGGATGGTTTTGCTGACGGCATCGTCATTTTTAGCGCCGTAATACCGGGCAATTACCACACCGGCACCCATGGCCAAACCGTTGAAAAAGCTGACCATCAAAAATATCAACGAACCGGAGCTGGTAACTGCGCCCATTGCATTGTCATTGATAAAATAACCGACGCACCAGGCATCAAAGGTGTTATACAGTTGCTGGAATACCTGGCCCAGGAAGATGGGGAAGGCGAAGAACAGAATTGCTTTCCAAATCGAACCTTGAGTCAAAGATATCTGCTGAGGATTCATGTTGCACGCTTCTTTCTATGTAGATGCTACCATTATAATCCCGCATACCGTAAAGGTCAAGCGCCTGACAGCATACTTCCTTTTGGAGGATTTGTGATGTTATCACGGAACGACCGCCGATCCGTAGCTATACTGAAAACATAAGAAAGGAGTATTTCTATGCAATATTTAATCGCTTTTTTGGAAGGTATCGTCACTTTCATTTCCCCCTGCCTGCTTCCGATGCTTCCAATCTATGTTTCCTATTTCGCCGGTGGCGGACAGCGAACCACGGGCAAGACCTTAAAGTGCGCCTTGGGCTTTGTCACCGGATTCTCTCTGGTGTTTATGGCCATGGGCGCATTGGCCGGCACAGTAGGAAGCTTCCTTCGACAGTATCAGACAGCGGTGGACATCATTTCCGGCCTGATTGTGGTGATCTTTGGTCTGAGTTTTCTTGGCCTGTTTAAGTTGAACATCTTTAAGGGCAGCCAGCGCACGGTCAATACGGAGAATATGGGATTTTTCTCCGCGGCGCTGTTTGGTATGGTTTTCTCCATTGGCTGGACACCCTGTGTGGGCGTGTTCCTGGGATCTGCCTTGATGTTGGCCTCCCAGCAGGGCCATGTGATGGAGGGCGTGCTGATGCTGCTGGCCTATTCCATGGGCTTGGGCATTCCCTTTGTGCTCAGCGCGGTGCTGATCGATTATCTGAAATCTGCATTTCAATGGATCAAGAAAAATTATAAGGTTATCAATGTCATTAGCGGTGTTCTGCTGATCGTGATCGGTATTATGATGATGACCGGCACTTTAAACCGCCTGCTGACCATGTTTAGCTAAGGAGGTACTTATGAATAATAAAACAACATTATTGATCATCGTTTTAGCCTTTGCGTTGCTGATTGGAGGTGCGTCCATCCTTTACAATGGGTTGGGGCAGGAACAGGCACCGGATCAACTGGTGGTGCTGCCCACTAAACCCAGTGCCTTGCCGGTGCAACCCACTGAGCCCACTACCCAACCTGTTGAACCGGATACTCGGCCTACCGAGCCGTCTACCCAGCCCACTGAGCCGGCCACGCAGCCCACCGAGCCGGCCACCCAGCCCACTGAGCCGGCCACCCAGCCCACCGAGCCGGCCACCCAGCCCACTGAGCCGCCTACGCAGCCCACCGAGCCGCCTACGCAGCCCACTGAGCCGCCTACGCAGCCCACCCAGCCGCCTACGCAGCCCACCCAGCCGCCTACGCAGCCCACCCAGCCTACGGAACCGCCTCGGCCCCAGCTCTCCGTCCCTGATTTTGTGGTATACGACGCTGGGGGCAACCCGGTTCGTCTGTCCGATTTCGCTGGGAAGCCCATTGTACTGAATTTCTGGGCCAGCTGGTGCGGCCCTTGCCAGATGGAAATGCCCCATTTCCAGGAGAAGTATGGGCAGTGGGGAGACGAAGTTGTATTTCTGATGGTGAATGTCACAGGCTATGACAGCAAGAGCGATGCCATGGATTTCATTCAGCGCGGCGGATACACCTTCCCGGTGTTTTTCGATCAGACTCTGGATGCGTCCAATGCCTACGGAGTCCACTCTTTCCCCACCACCTTCTTTATTAACGCCAATGGCGATTTGGTTACCTATGCCATCGGTGCCATCAGTGCATCCACCCTGCAGCGGGCCATTGACATGATTCGTTGATAGAGGACACTTTACACCGGAGTGAAGTTGTGATATAGTATACTCATATCAAATATGAGGAGGAAATGATATGGATAGAGCTACTTTGAAAGCTGCAGCAAAACGCCAAATCAAAGGTAACATCGGCATTCTCTTTGTCATTGGTCTGATCAACGGCCTGATTGTTGGTGCGTTGGGTGCCATCCCGCTGGTGGGCTCCATTGCAACGATGCTTCTGAGTGCTGCCTTCTCTCTGGCGATGATCGACATTTACATGGGCGTTACCAGAGGAAGAAAACCGGAAGTCGGTGATCTGTTCAGCCAGTTTAAGAACATCCTGCCCGCATTTTGTACCACCTTCTTGGTGGGCCTGTTCACCTTCCTGTGGAGTCTGCTGTTGATCGTGCCCGGTATCATCAAGGCCTGTTCCTATTCCCAGGCGATGTACATTGTGGCAGAGGAACCCGGCAGTAGTCCCATGGAGGCCATCCGGCGCTCCCAGGAGATGATGAATGGCCACAAGATGGAATACTTCCTGCTGGGACTCAGCTTCATTGGCTGGGCAATCTTGGCCGTCTTCACTTTGGGCATCCTGTATATCTGGCTGATCCCTTATATGCAGGCCACATACGCCAACTTCTATCGAAGCCTCAAGGGTGAATTGATCGAAGATTAATCGAAACAAAATGACCGCCACCCCAAACACGGGGTGGCGGACTTACTTTATACGTTAAACAAGAAGTTGACGATGTCGCCGTCCTTCATCACATATTCCTTGCCCTCGGAGCGAACCTTGCCCAGGGACTTGGCATTGGCCATGGTGCCATATTCCTTCAGATCGTCGAAGGCAATGACCTCGGCCCGGATGAAGCCACGCTCAAAGTCGGTGTGGATCTTACCGGCGGCCTGGGGTGCCTTGGTGCCCCGCTTGATGGTCCAGGCGCGGCACTCATCGGTGCCGGCGGTCAGGAAGGAGCACAGACCCAGCAGGGCGTAGCTGGCCTTGATCAGCCGGTCCAGACCGCTTTCGTTGACGCCCAGCTCTTCCATAAACATGGCCTTCTCTTCGGGATCGTCCAGCTCTGCAATGTCTGCCTCCAGCTTGGCGCAGATGGGCAGCAGCTGGCTACCTTCGTTGGCGGCCAGTTCCTTCACAGCCATGTAGTGGCGGTTGTTTTCCGGCTCGTTGATCTCGTTTTCAGCCAAATTTGCCACATAAATGGTCTTCTTCAGCGTCAGCAGATCGGAGGTGCCGATCAGTGCCAGATCTTCGGCATCATCGGTAAAGGTGCGGGCCAGTTTGCCTTCGTTCAGG
The DNA here is from genome assembly GCA_045124575.1 of Faecousia sp. Taxonomy (GTDB): domain Bacteria; phylum Bacillota; class Clostridia; order Oscillospirales; family Oscillospiraceae; genus Faecousia. The sequence goes on along the minus strand of JBGVMD010000086.1, from coordinate 31,936 downwards.
TGCTTCAGCAGCTCGGCGAACAGTTCTGCTTCCCGAGCGAATTTCTTGTCGCCACCCTTCATGGCTTTCTGGGCCTTGTCGATGCGGCGTTCTACCATTTCGATGTCTGCCATCACCAGCTCCAGATTGATGATGTCAATGTCACGCAGGGGATCGGTGCTGCCTTCCACATGGGTCACGTTGCTGTCTTCAAAGCAACGCACCACATGGACGATGGCATCGGTAGTGCGGATGTTAGAGAGGAACTTGTTGCCCAAACCTTCACCCTTGGAAGCACCCTTGACCAGACCGGCGATGTCCACAAATTCGATCACAGCGGGGGTGGTCTTCTTGGGGTTGTAGAAATCAGACAGCCACTGCAGCCGCTCATCGGGAACGGAAACCACGCCCACGTTGGGGTCAATGGTGCAGAATGCGTAGTTGTCAGCGGGGACACCGGCGTTGGTGATGGCGTTAAACAGGGTGGACTTACCAACATTGGGCAGTCCCACGATACCGAGCTTCATAATGTAATCTCCTTTATTTCAGGTTTTTAGAAAACCAGCATATTCTGCCCCATTATAGCGCATATATGCCCAATTTTCAATAGCAAAAAAGAAGATTGCTTCCCGGAAAGAAAAACACCTCAGCCGATTTTGCAGGCTGAGGTGCGAAAGCGCCTTAGATTATTCGGTTTCTTTACCCCGGAGCATCCGGAAATTGCGCATGGCGTAGCCCACGGCCGACAGCAGCATCATTCCGGTAGAAATGCCGATGAGAATGCCGGAGAACAGGGTAGGAATAGAATACCACACCAGATGAACACCCATCATGGTGTAAAGCAGGACGGTGGTGATTTTGCCGTGCCATACAGCGCCTTCCACCTTGCCGGTTTTGCGAATGGTCAGCAGACTGGTGATGCCGGTAAACAGCTCCTTGACCACCAGCAGAACGAGCGGCAGGATCATCCATGGAAACCGGGTCACCAAACAAAACATCATGGCCACTTGGGTCAGTTTGTCTGCAATGGGGTCAAAGGCTTTTCCAAAATCGCTGATCATATTGCACTTGCGGGCGATAATGCCGTCAACCACATCGGTTATGCCGGAAAGCAGCAGCACCAAAGTGGTCAGACCGTAGTTTTCCTGGATTGTGTACAGCCAGATCATCACAGGAATCAGACACAGTCGAAAAAACGACAGCAGATTTGGAATGGTCAATATTTTCTTTTGATAGTTCGTATGCTCCATATGTGGCAACCCCCCTGGGGATAGTATATCCATAATATACCATGTAAATTTGAACTTTTCATCAACGTGATTGAATTTTTTTGGAAAAGTTTCAAATTGCAAGTGATGGTGTTAATGCAAGAAAACACCGGCATCCTCTTTCCGAATGCCGGTGCGGAAAAAGTTAACTTTTGCCAGCCTGTTTGCGATTGTACAACTTGGCTAAGCCGCCTTCGCTGGTTTCACGGAATCGGTGATCCAGATGGATGCCCGTTTCCTTCATGGCGCGGCAGACCATATCATAGCTGATATTTCTGGAGCCGGTGAGGAAATAGCTCATGTTGCAGGCATTCATGGCTCGCATGGCGGCAACGGCGTTGCGCTCAATACAGGGGATCTGCACCAGACCACAGATGGGATCGCAGGTCAGGCCCAAATGGTGCTCCATGGCAACTTCGGCGGCATATTCCACCTGCTCCAAATTCTGGGCATACAGTTCTGCCAGTGCAGCAGCAGCCATGGAACAGGCAGTGCCAATTTCCGCCTGGCAGCCACATTCTGCACCGGAAATGGAGGCGTTGCTCTTGGTCAGATTGCCAATAATGCCGGCAGCGGCCAAACCACGGCAGATTTGCTCGTCGGTATAGCCCTTGGTCTCCTGTGCGTATTTCAGTACGGCAGGCAGTACGCCGCAGGCACCGCAGGTGGGCGCAGTGACAATGGTGCCGTTGCTGGCGTTCTGTTCAGCTACAGCGTAAGCAAAGGAGGCGATTTTCTGGAACTCCTCCAGGGCAGGCTCCCGGATGGCCAGGGTTGTTTCATAAAGATCCTTGGCTCTGCGGCGCACATTCAGTCCGCCGGGCAGGATGCCTTCTGCGGCCAAACCTTCCTCGATGGCCTTTTTCATGGTGTGCCACACTTCCATCAGGAAATCCCAAATTTCCGGGCCTTCATTCAGCTCCACATAGTCGCTGAGCTTTTCGATATAGCGCCACTTGCAGAAATCCTTGATTTCCGCGAAGGAATGCTCAATGTACACTTCTTCACCGGCAACACTTTTCTCGCCGGCAATGCGGATGTCGCCGCCACCCACGGATTCCACCCGCAGCGTGCCGGTCTTCTGACCGTTCTTCATGGCGATCAGATCCATGGTGTTGGGATGGGCTTTGGGCAGCTCCTCCTGGGAGAAGACAATTTCCGTGGGTATGGGGGAGAGTACTTCCAGCAGAACCCGGTCGGTGCCGTGGCCAACACCGGTCTTGCTGAGAGAACCGTAAAGGATCACCTGGAAAGCGTCTGCCTCCGGGTGCTGACTGCGGAACAGCTTGGCTGCCCGCTCGGGGCCCATGGTGTGGGAAGAAGAGGGGCCTTTGCCGATCTTGTAGATTTCTTTAATGGACTTCATCTAATATTCCTCCATTTTATCATCATTGGTCACATTATAGCAAACCCCACCGAAAAAAACAATGGGGTAGGGTAGAGAAATTGTTGTTTATATTCCTCCTATACAACCCCTTGACAAATATGGTAAAATAAAGTGTATTGATTAAAACATTCCGAAAGGATGATGCATTTATGGCAAAAGAGAAAATGGTAACCGAGATTACCGATATGGAAGTGGACTTTGCCCAGTGGTTCACCGATGTGTGCAAGAAAGCACAGCTCATCGACTATTCCTCCATCAAGGGTGTGTTCATCTACCGTCCCTATGGCTACGCTATCTGGGAAAACATCCAGAGCATTATGGACAAGGAGTTCAAAAAGCAGGGCGTTGAGAATGTGTACATGCCCCTGCTGATCCCCGAATCTCTGCTGCAGAAGGAAAAGGATCATGTGGAAGGTTTCGCCCCCGAGTGCGCATGGGTCACCATGGGCGGCGGCGAGCGGCTGGAAGAGAAGTACGCCATCCGTCCTACCTCCGAGACCCTGTTCTGCGAGCATTTCGCCAATGTGCTGCAGTCCCACCGGGATCTGCCCATGAAGTATAACCAGTGGTGCTCCGTGCTGCGTTGGGAGAAGACCTCCCGTCCCTTCCTGCGCCACCGTGAGTTCCTGTGGCAGGAAGGTCACACCATCCACGCCACTGCCGAAGAGGCCAAGGACTTTACCGAGACCATGCTGAATGTCTATGCCGACTTCTGCGAGAACGTGCTGGCTATGCCCGTTACCCGCGGTCAGAAGACCGATAAGGAAAAGTTCAACGGTGCCGAGGCTACCTATACCATCGAGTGCATGATGCACGACCGCAAGGCACTGCAGGCCGGTACTTCCCACTACTTTGGCGACGGCTTTGCTAAGGCTTTCGAGATCGAGTTCACCGATAAGAACAACAAGAAGACCAATCCCCACGAAACTTCCTGGGGCGTTTCCACCCGTCTGATTGGCGGCATCATCATGACCCACGGCGACAACAACGGTCTGGTGCTGCCTCCTAAGGTTGCTCCCATCCAGGTGGTGATCCTGCCTGTGGCCCAGCATAAGCCTGGTGTTTTGGAGGCTGCGAATGGCCTGAAGGATCGTCTGATCAACGCCGGCCTGCGGGTCAAGCTGGACGATTCCGACAACTCCATGGGCTGGAAGTGCGCTGAGTACGAAATGAAGGGCGTGCCGATCCGCGTGGAGTGCGGCCCTCGTGACCTGGAGAACGGCCAGTGCGTCATCGTGCGCCGTACCGACCGGGAGAAGATTGTTGTCAAGCTGGAAGAGCTGGAGACTGCTGTGGCTGAGCAGCTGGTGGTGGTTCAGCAGCAGATGTACGACAAGGCCAAGAAGAATCTGGATGAGCACATTTTCGAGGCTCACTCCCTGGAAGAGGCCAAGCAGCTGCAGGATGCCAACGGTGGCTACATTAAGACCATGTGGTGCGGCGACCTGGAGTGCGAACTGGCTATGAAGGAAAAGGCCGGTATGTCTTCCCGCTGCATTCCCTTCGCGCAGGAGAATCTGGGCGACAAGTGCGCTTGCTGCGGCAAGGAAGCCAAGAAGATGGTCTACTGGGGCATCGCTTATTAATGCAGAATTCATAGTGCATAATGCAGAATTGGAAAACAGACCCGCATTGCGGGTCTGTTTTTGCCATGGAGGTAGTTTATGGAACGGATCATCATTATCGGCTGCGGCGGGGCAGGGAAATCCACAATGGCTCGTCAGTTAGGCGATAAACTACAAATCCCCGTTGTTCATTTAGACAAGCTCTTTTGGAAGCCGGGCTGGGTGGAATCATCCCGAGAGGAAATTGATGCTAAAATTATGGCGGAAATGGCAAAACCTCAATGGATCATGGACGGCAACTATAACCGCACTCTGGCGGAGCGAATGAGACATTGTGATACCATTATCTATTTGGACTTTTCCCGCTTTGCCTGCCTGATGGGGGTGCTGAAGCGAGTCATCACCACCTATGGTACCGTCCGCCCCGATATGGGCGAGGGCTGCCCGGAGCGCTTTGATGGGGAATTTCTCCAATGGGTTTGGAACTACAACAAGAACAAGAGAGAAAGCAACTACCGGCTATTGAATGAAGCCACCCATGCCGAAACCATTGTCCTGAAAAACCGCCGTGCAGTGAAGAAGTTCTTAAAAAGTCTATGAAAATACTCCGTATGATTCAATCATACGGAGATTTTTTCGTGCGTATAAGGTTGCACCCTAGAAAGAAAACGATGACGCAAACGCAGCTACCGGTGGCGAGATTCATTGCCTGTATGCCTGTTTTCGTCATACCGTCAAAAGACACTAGCATGGAGCGCTGCAGAGATAATATGGAAAAAAGAGCATCCGCAAAGGAAATATTGCGGAGGATCACCTCTTTTTCCATCAACTGTTTTCTTGCTCGAATCAGATTTATTGTCGCAAGCGTGATCTTGGTAAATGCATGTAGAGCAATGGTCAGCATAGGAATGAGGTGGAAATGGGTGCCTCTGTCCTTGGTATGGGAAAGAATGATGATTCCTGCTAGGGGGATGGAGAGAACCATCAGCATCACACCGGTAAATATTCTGATGAATGGCCCGGTGCTTTTTGTGGATAAAACAGAAAAGCGAAGGATACTCAAGATCACATAGTAAGTGCCAATGGTCAGAAGCCACCAGGATTGGGTGATCCCTCCGAAAATCATATGGTAAGCACTATATACCATGTTCAGTACTAAACTGACAAACGGCATTTTGGTTTTGCTATATGCGGGCATTTATCTTACCCATAACGCAGTCCATAATAATGCTGCTGATCTGGTCGATGCTTTCGCTGCAGCTGTTTTGGATCCATTCCATAACGATGGCGGTGATACCGGAAAGGTAGAATTTCATCACATAGGGGCGGCTGCTTTCCGGGAAGTGAAATCTTGAAAGGATGGGATCGAAAATATGCAGCGACATTTTCTCATATACATGCTGAAAGTCCATGGTGCCGAATTGCAGAATGCTGGTTCTAAAGATGCGCTGATTTTCCTGGATGAAGGTGAGGTAGGGGGTTAGGTATTCCGGGGTGATGAATACTAATTCCTTTAGGCTACATTCTTGAAAACGGTGAGCGATCCTTTGAGTATCCACCGGAAAATAGGAGAGAAAAGTATCCAGCACATACTGGGTCGTTTCCTTTAGAAGATCCGCTGTGTTCTCGTAATGCAGATAGAACGTAGAGCGGTTGACCCCGGCTTCCTGGCAAATCTCACGAATGGTGATGTAGGAAAATTCCTTTCTCTCCAGCAGGGCCAGCAGCGCCTTATTAAATCGCAATGCGGTATTGAAATACTTACTTTCGGACTTGTTCAAATCCAGCCCTCCCTTTGGTGAGAATGAGATGTAGCTTACTGCTCGCTGATCTGACGTGCCAGTTCCACGATTTCGTAGGCATACTTTGCTTTGCCTTTCTCCAGCAGCTTCTTGTAAATGGGGTAATTTACGCTGCAGCCGGTAAAGCCCAAGACACCGATCACGATACCCAGCGCAGTCAGCAGGGCACCGCCGCCGATGACCTGCATGGACAGGCACATACCCGTACCGGCTACCAACGTGGAGATGATACCGAAGGTATAGGTAAAGACGGTGGCAGGCAGTTTCGCTTTGGCATCCAGCTTTCTCAGGGCGATGATCTTGGAATTGTCCTTGGGGGCGTATTCCTTTGCGATGGACTCGGCGTAGATTTTATCTGTGTTCATTGTAGAACCTCCTTTTGATTTTTACAAGGCTAGTTTACAGTCAAGAAGGAAGTAATGGAACAACACCAAATTTCAAATGTGTTGTTTTCAAGATGTAACGTTTTTTGTGAATATGGAAAACGGGCACAGCAGTTCTCTACTGTGCCCGTGTGGTTATAGTAGCTTATATTTCCAGCTGCCCTTTTCTTTGTAATAGTAAAATTCGCTCAAGCAATCGCTTTCCATTACCTGTACCATGGCTTCCATATCCAGTGCAAGGGGATAGTTCGTCAGATCGTTTCGGTTGATCCAAAAAACCTCACCCTCGTCGGGAGATTTCAATTCGCCGGTAAAACGATTGGCCTTGTAAAACAGCACCACATACCGGGTGTCTGCGTCCTCCTGAAACTGCTTGGTGCCGCAGAGCGCGGGATTTTCGATGATCAATCCCGTTTCTTCGTAAACCTCCCGAATGACGGCATCCACAAAAGCTTCCTGCTTCTCTACATGGCCGCCGGGGAAGGTGACGCCGGGCCAGTCCGGCTTTTTCCGGTCGATGACCAGTACATGATCCCCATCCGTGACCATACACATGTTCACAAAGATCGCTTGTTCACTTCGTGCCATATTGCCATCCTTTCATAGGTCGCATTTCTCGCCGCTGGCCCATGCACCCAAGCGGTTGGCGGTGGATTCAGGGTAGAAGCGGTAGTAGGACACACCCTTTTCTTTCCGCATCCGTTGGAAATAGGGGATGTTGCACCACAGAAAAGAGGGGATACCCATGACGGGTAAAAACAGCGGCCCAAGGAACACAGATTGTACGCTGTGGCCGAATTCATGTACTCGCACCTGGGGATCGTCGCAGCCTAGAAACAGGAACATCCCCATGCCCATGCTGCCCCGCTTCTTCCAGTGGGTCACAACGCACCCACGATAGGTGCTGTGGGGGCGCTGGCGGCAGACAAGAAACACAATAAAGCCTACCAAGGTTTGGGGAAATCCCCAAGTCCATTGCCAAATCCAAAATAGAATCTTTTTCATCTGCAGAACCTCGGTATAATCTGGTTTTCAATCACATCCACCAGCTTGTCCAATTCCTCCTGCGTCGTATCCTTGCAAAGGGATACCCGAAAAGAGCCGTCCATTGCTTCCGGCCGCAGATTCATGGCGGTCAGCGTGTGGCTACGATGGCCCTTGGCACAGGCGGAGCCTGCGGACACACAGATACCCGCATCCTGCAGCATATTGATGCTGTTCTGGGTGGGAACGCCGGGAATGGACAACGACAAGATGTGGGGCGCATCGTGGGCGCCGTTGATTTTGACCGCATCCAGTTTACATAACTTATCGACCAAGCTGTTGAGCAGTTCCTTTTCCCGCTGCAGGTCTGCTTTGAAGCTGGGGGCGAGGGCATTGCATGCGGCAGCAAAGCCCAAAATGGCGGGAGTTGCTTCCGTGCCACTGCGCATACCCCCTTCCTGACCGCCGCCCAGCAGCAGAGCAGGGAAGGACTTGAGCCGGGGGCTAATGTACAGTGCACCGGTACCCTTAGGGCCGTGAACTTTGTGGGAAGAAATGGAAATGAGATCCGCACCCAGGGTTTTGGCGGCAAAGGGGACTTTCAAAAAGCCCTGTACCGCATCAGTGTGGAAAATGGCATCGGGGCACAGCTTATGGGTCAGCTTTGCCATTTTATCAATGGGCATCACGCTGCCAACTTCGTTGTTCACCATCATGATGGACACTAAAATGGTATCCTTCCGCAGGGCAGTCTTCAGACTGTCCAAGCTGATATTGCCCAAATTGTCCGGCTGGAGATAGGTTACCTCGAAACCCTGGTTTTCCAGATCCTTCATACAGTTCAGCACCGCATGATGCTCAATGGCGGTGGTGATGATGTGCTTGCCTCGCTTGCCGAAGCGCTTCACAGTGCCGTAGATGGCCCAGTTGTCTGCTTCCGTGCCGCCGGAGGTGAAGAACACCCGATCCGGCTCCGCACCCAGAGCTTTGGCAACGGCCATCCTCGCGTCCCGCAGGGCGTGAGCGGCATCAATACCAAATCCGTATAGGGCGCTGGGATTGGCCCAACCTTGGGTCAGGGCTTTGGTCATCGCCTCCACCGCCTCGGAGCAGGGCTTGGTGGTGGCGGAATTGTCTAAATAAATCATTTCCTGCATTCTTATTTTCCTACGCAAAACCGCTCGAAAATTCTGGCGGTAATATCTTCTCTCACCGTGGCACCGGTGACTTCGCCCATGGCTTCCATAGCCTCTTCCACGTCAATGAGCACCATGTCCGGGGTCAATCCCCGCCGTAACCCCTTCAGACTGCGGTTAATGGCATCAAATGCTCTGCGGATGGCATCATACTGCCGGGCATTGGTCAGCACCGAGCCGTCGCAGGGGATATCACTGTCAAAGAGGGTTTCTACCACATCCGCAAATTGTTCCAGACCCTCGCCGGTGGCGGCGCAGATTTCTACCACATTCATAAAGGGCAGATCGCCCGGCTCCACCACTTGACCCAAGTCCGCCTTGTTGATCAGGGCTACGGCATTTTCCCGGTCGCAGCAGATGTCGATGATGGCTTCGTCCTCCTCCGTTAAGGGCTGAGAGCCGTCGCAGACGAAAATTACCATATCCGCGGTTTCCACCGCCTTGCGGCTGCGTTCCACGCCGATGGCTTCCACCGTGTCCTCGGTTTCCCGGATGCCGGCGGTGTCAATGAGCCGCAGCTTCACGCCGCCCACCTTCACCACTTCTTCCACGGTGTCCCGGGTGGTGCCGGGAATGTCGGTGACGATCACCCGGTCATAGCCGGCCAAAGCATTCAGCAGGCTGGATTTGCCCACGTTGGGCTTACCCACGATGGCGGCTGCCACGCCGCTCTTCATGATCTGACCCTGTCCGTAAGTGGACAGCAGATTTTCCAGTGCCTTGGCATCGCTGCGCAGCACTTTTTCGTAGCGCTCTAAGCCGAAATCCTCAATATCCTCATCAGGATAATCCAAAACCGCATGGAAATGACTGCACAGATCGGTTAAGTTATCATAAATGGGCATCAGCTTCTTCTGCAGTACGCCGCCCACTTGACCTGCTGCATTGGCGGCAGCTTCGGCAGAATCCGCTTCGATCAGATCAATGACCGCCTCGGCTTCCGTCAGATCCAATTTGCCGTTTAGAAATGCACGCTTGGTAAATTCACCCCGCTGGGCAGGTTTCGCACCGGCGACGTACAGCGCCTCCAATCCGGCAGCCAGCACGGCAGGGGAGCCGTGGCAGTGAAATTCCACGGTGTCCTCACCGGTATAGCTGTAGGGGCCTTTGGAAAAAATGGCGCAGCAGTGGTCAACGGTACGGCCGCTTTTGTCTTTCAGTTGGCCCAGTATCAGCTTGCGGTTGGGCGCTTGGGACAGGGGCGTGCCGCTATTGGGGATGAAAACCTTTTCTGCAATGGTTGCGCAGTCATCGCCTGTCAGGCGAATGATGCCAATGGCAGAAACTAAATTGCCGGTGGAAACGGCAGCAATGGTGTAGGACATAAGAACCTCCTGGGGTTACACTTCTCTGGACGCAGTGTCGTCCGAGAAGGAAACATGGGCCATATACCAGATGGCCCGGCTAAAGCTAATGGTGACGCGCACCCCGTTGGACAGCCATACCTCTACCACATTGGAATGGGAAAAGGGCCCCATACGGCCTTTTTCCTGTCCGTCCACATAGACGATGCTGCTGGTCATTCCTCTGAAAATGGTGATGCAGTGCTGATCCTTGCGGATGGTTTTGTGTCCGCAGAGCAGCAGATTTAAAATCAGGGTGATGGTTGCCAGGGCCGTGCCGATCAAACTGATGACGATGAGGGGAATATAGGAATCCTCATAGGTGACCTCGGTCCAGGACACCAGGGAAAAACCACTGCCATGTACCACCACCATTCTGCTGGCCTCCCGCAGACAGAAGAACAGGATGAACAGCGCCAAAAACACCAATGCCAGGCAGCCGGTAATCAGTCTTCGGGTAATTATTTTGTTGGAAAGATCTCGTTCGAAGTCTGCTTGCATATTGAGTGGCTCCTTGTGGAAAACACCGGGGAGAAATTTCTCCCCGGTGCGGATGTTGTTACATTTTCTCCGGGGCGGAGAAGCCCAGCAGGTGGATGGAAGTTTCCAAAATGTTCTTTGCCAGGGCGATCAGGGCGATGTAGCCGGCCTTCAGGCTTTCGTTTTCCTCGCCCAGGATGCGGGTTTCGTGATAGAACTTGTTGACAGCGCCGGCCAGTTCATAGATATAAGCACAGATCTGGTTGGGTGCGGAGTTCTGCAGTGCAGCCTCCAAAGCGGGGCCGAACTTGGTAATCGCCAGCATCAGATCCTTGGCATACTCGTTGGCAGGCTCGCAGATGGGCAGGTTTTCCCATGCGCCATACTTTGCCAGGATGGACTTGATCCGTACGATGGTGTAGAGAATATAAGGACCGGTGTTGCCTTCAAAAGCGGCAAAACGCTCCATATCGAAGTTGTAGTCCTTGGTGGGCTGATTGCTCAGATCGCCGTACTTCAGGGCAGCCATGGCGATCTTGCGGGTGGTTTCTTCCACTTCGTCATCGGCAACGATCTTGTTTTCCACAACCTTGCCACGAACAAAATCGGTCATGTCGGAAATCAGCTGTTCCAGACGCAGCACACCGCCATCTCTGGTCTTGAAAGGCTTGCCGTCAGCGCCGTTCATGGTGCCAAAGCCCACGTGCTCCAGTTCGGTGGTGGCAGGCACGATGCCGCTCTTGCGGGCGGCGCGGAACACCTGCTCAAAGTGCAGGTTCTGCCGCTTATCGGTGACATACAGCATCTTATGGGGCTGCCAGTCCTGCATACGCTGCACCATGGTAGCCAGGTCTGTGGTGGCGTAGATGGAAGAGCCGTCGGACTTCACCAGGATCATGGGGGGCATTTCCTTCTTGTCGCCCTCTTCGGTGACGGGAACCACCCAAGCGCCCTCGCTCTGCACCGCAATGCCACGCGCCTTCAGATCTTCCACCATGGGAGGAATGTAGGGATCGGCATCGCTCTCGCCCAGCCACTTTTCGAAGTGGACATCCAAATTGTCGTAGTTCTTCCGCAGGTCAGCCACGGACACATTCATAATGTGCTGCCAAATGGCCCGGTAACCCCGGTGACCGTTCTGCAGTTCGAAAGTGGCCTGGTGTGCCTTATGGGAGAATTCGGGGTCGGACTTCTTTCCGGATGCGGTGGGGTAGATCTCTTCCAACTCGGAAATGGTGAAGGGGGACTCAGTGGGATATTCACCGGTAAAATCGGGATCAAAGTAGGGAAGCTCCGGCTGACGCTCGTGGAGCTCTGCAATGATCAGACCCATCTGCAGGCCCCAGTCGCCCAGGTGCACATCGCCGATGGTGTTGTAGCCCAGATACTTGTGGATCCGCTTCAGCGTTTCGCCAATGATGGCAGGGCGCAGATGGCCGATGTGCAGGGGCTTTGCCACATTCGCTCCGCCGTAGTCGACGACGATGGTCTTGCCTTCTCCAACCTTCTGCACACCGAAGTCCTCGGCGGTACGCATTTCCTCCAGGTAGGCCTGCAGGAAGTGGCCACTGAGCTTCAGATTGATGAAGCCGGGCATGACCGCCTCGATCATGCTGTAATCGTCAGCATTCAGCTTCTCCACCACAGCGTTTGCGATCTGGATGGGGGCGCACTTATACTGCTTGGCGGCAGCCAATGCGCCGTTGCACTGGTATTCACACAGGTCAGGCCGATTGGATACGGTGACACGACCAAAGGAAGCGTCATAGCCAGCATCCTGGAAGGCCTGCTGCATTTTTGCGGTAATAATGTCTAAGATTTTTTCCATTTTCTATCTCCAAATTATTGTCCCTGGCTGACCTTTGCCAGATAATCGTCGTAAGTGCCGTAGAAGTCCCGGATGGTGCCGTCGGGCTGGAAGGCAATGACCCGGTTACAGGTGGACTGCAGCATTTCGTGGTCGTGGGATGCCAGCAACACTACGCCCTGGAAAGCTTCCAGACCCTTGTTGACCGCCTGGATGGATTCCATATCCAGATGGTTGGTGGGCTGGTCCAGCAGCACCACATTGGCACCGCTGAGCATCATTTTAGACAGCATGCAGCGCACCTTCTCACCACCGGAGAGGACATTGACGTGCTTGAATACATCTTCGTTGCTGAAGAGCATCCGGCCCAGGAAGCCACGCAGATACACATCGTCCTTCTTGGCAGAATACTGACGCAGCCAGTCCACCAGCTCTTCTTCGTTGCCTTCAAAGTATTCACTGTTGTCCTTGGGCAGGTAGCTGCGGATGGTGGAAACGCCCCACGTGACGCTGCCTTCATCCGGCTCCCGCTCACCCATCAGCACCTGCATCAGGGCGGTCTGTGCCAGCTCGTTTTCGCCCACGAAAGCAATCTTGTCGGTGCGGTTGACAGAGAAGTACACATTGTCCAGCAGCTTTACGCCGTCAACCGTGACGGAAACGTCCTTCACAGTCAGCACGTCCTTACCCAGTTCCCGCTCGGGCATAAAGCCAACGAAGGGATAACGGCGGGTAGAGCAGGGCATCTCTTCCACGGTGAGCTTGTCCAGCAGCTTGCGGCGGGCGGTAGCCTGCTTGGCCTTGGACTTATTGGCGGAGAAGCGCTGGATGAACAGCTGCAGCTCCTCAATCTTTTCCTGGTTCTTCTTGTTCTTGTTGCGGATCATGGCCTGCACCATCTGGGAAGATTCATACCAGAAGTCGTAGTTACCCACGTACATCTTAATCTTGCCGTAGTCAATGTCGACGGTATGGGTGCAGACGGTATTCAGGAAGTGACGGTCGTGGGAAACAGCAATAACCATGCCGGGGAAGTCCAACAGGAAATCCTCCAGCCAGTTGATGGCTTCAATGTCCAGGTTGTTGGTGGGCTCGTCCAGCATGATGATATCGGGGTTGCCGAACAGCGCCTGAGCAAGCAAAACCTTCACCTTCAGACGGGGGTCGGTATCACCCATCATGTCGTAATGCATATCGGTGCCGATGCCCAGACCCTGCAGCAGGCGGGAGGCATCGCTTTCTGCTTCCCAGCCGCCCAGTTCTGCAAATTCAGCTTCCAGGTCGGCGGCGCGAATGCCATCCTCGTCGGAGAAATCTTCCTTCTCATAGATGGCGTCCTTTTCCTTCATGATGTCATACAGGTGACGGTTGCCCATGATGACGGTGTCCATGACGGTGTACTCGTCGTAGGCGTTCTGGTTCTGCTTCAACACGGACACTCTCTTGTCGGGATCAACGGAGATGGAGCCGGTGGTGGATTCCAGTTCGCCGGTGAGCATTCTCAGGAAGGTGGATTTGCCGGCGCCGTTGGCGCCGATGATGCCGTAGCAGTTGCCGGGCAGGAACTGCAGATCCACATGCTGGAACAGCCACTGGCCGCCAAACTGCATGCCCAGATTATTAACAGTGATCATAACGTACTCCTTTGTGTTTGCACATAATATTTCATCCTAATAATAGCACATATATCAAAAAAATCAATGGTGAATTGTGCAATTTTGACAGAAATTTTTGATTTTTAACATGAATGTAGGTGGGGGCATGCCACCGCCCTATAAAACACCGTTTTCAAAACAAATACCGCCCAACCGAAATTCGGTTGGGCGGTATATCTTAGTGCCAATTTTGCGCGTTTTGGGTGTTGTATAGATCTGCGTAGATGCTGCCCGCACAAGACTAGGGTTCCTCGTTTAAGCAATGGGCAATCAAAACCTCAATCATTTTTCGGCTCTTATGAGGGAGCGATGCAATTTGCGCAGCCAGTCCCTGCATATCGCTAGCAGTTTCCTGGCCTGTCAGGATATAGTCAGTACTAATGCTCAGTATATGGCTCAAATTGATCAGATTGTCGATACGGATGGCCTTGTTACCTCTCTCCAAATTGGAAACCATTTGGATGGAAACATTCATTGCTTCAGCAAGCTGCTCCTGAGTCAAGCCCAACTGTTTTCTGCGATTCTGAATACGATTTCCGATTTCCTGCAATTGCTTGCCATCCATACATAATACCTCACAAATTTGATCTCTAGGATAATTATATGGATTTGCGGATTAAAATATAAGCATCTAAGGATTGACAAAGTTAACCTATGGATGCTATAATGTGAAAAGATCATTCGCAGAAAAGAGAGAAGGAGGGGGCTTACCGATGGAGCTGGTGCTTCCTCCCTGAGCGGATGATCGAATATGAAAAGAAAGAGATTTTTAGGAGGGTTTATGACGAAGTTAATTGGATTTATTCTCTGGGCCGGATCACTTTTGGGTGCAGCGCTTTTCGGCATTCAAATCTATTATGAGTGGGTACCGGAGATGGGAATACCTGTGGGCAGTATTGTTGGTATCGCCGTTTTGCTGATTGTGTGCGGCATTGGCAGGCGCATTTTCAACATTCCAAAGGCTTTGGTGGAAAAGAAAGGTTTGCTGCCTGCGGTTTTGACCAGAATAAACTGCCCGCGATTCTACTGGTCCTTTGCGTGGTATGCAGTATTGATGTTTACTGCGGATCGTGTGCTGCGGGTACTAACGACCAGCTTTGAGGAAGGCTTACTTGGAGGCATTCTTGGTATTATCCTGTGTCTCATCGCCTATGGCTTCCTTAGGCGTACATGTCCTCGCTGCGGTGCAGACCTCAGATGGGACGGAGATGAGGATGTAGGTCCTGTTAAAATTGAAATAGGATCCACTTCCGGTACGGCAACACAGGGTTATTCGGAACATTACCATTGTCCGCGTTGCGGAAGAAAAGTAAACATCCGAAGGAAGCGGACCGTGGCAGAGGCAAGATGGTAACATTTAGATAATAACTCGCCCATATATGCGGAGATACAGTTCGTGTGTTCTGCTATATAAACAAAAGCGCCCAGCCGGGTTTCGGCTGGGCGCTGTACATATTAGTGCCAATTTTGCGCGTTTTGGGTGTTGTACAGGTTGGCGTAAATGCCGCCCTTGTCGATCAGCTCATCGTGGGTGCCACATTCGGTGATGTGACCATCAGCAATGGAGATGATGCGATTTGCCGCCCGGATGGTGCTGAGACGGTGGGCGATGATCAGGGTGGTGCGGCCCACGGACAGATTGTCAAAGGCCCGCTGGATCTTGGCTTCCGTCACGGAGTCCAAAGCGGAAGTGGCCTCGTCCAAAATCAGGATGGGCGGATTCTTCAGGAAGATGCGGGCAATGGCCACGCGCTGCTTCTGACCGCCGGATAGCAGAGTGCCCCGCTCGCCCACATAGGTGTTGAACCCATCGGGCATTGCCATGATGTCGTCGTAGATCTCTGCTTTTTTGGCTGCGGCTACCACTTCTTCTGCTGTAGCATCGGGCTTGCCATAGCGGATGTTTTCAAAAATTGTATCAGCAAAGAGGAACACATCCTGCTGCACGATGCCAATGTTCTGATGGATGGAGTGCTGAGTCACATCCCGCACATCCTGGCCATCAATGCGAATGCTGCCGCTATCCACATCATAAAAGCGGGGAATCAGCTGACAGAGGGTGGTTTTGCCTCCGCCGGAGGGACCCACGATCGCAATGGTCTCACCGGGCTGTACATTTAGGCTGACATTCTGCAGCACATCCAGCTCCCGGTCGTAGGCAAAAGTCACATTTTCCACTTCGATGCTACCCCGGACGTTCGCCAGTTCCTGGGCATCGGGCTTGTCCTGCACGGAGGGTTCGGTGCGCATGATGCCCACAAATCGGTTCAGGCCGGCAAAGCCATTGGCAAATAGCTCGGAGAAGCCGGTCAGCTTACGCATGGGGCCGGTGAAGGAAGCGATGTACAGCGTGAAAGTCAAAAGATCACGATAATCCATCTCGCCTTGCATTACATAATAGCCGCCCAGGCCAATGATGAGCACATTCAGGCTGCACAGGAAAAATTCTGTGGAGCTGTGGAACATACCCATTGCTTTGTGGAAATTGCGCTTGGAGGTCTTGTAAACTTCATTTGCGGCGCAGAAACGGGCATTTTCCACCGCTTCATTGGCGAAAGCCTTGGCGGTGCGTACACCGGAAAGACTGGTTTCAATTTCCTGATTGATATGACCGGTCTTTTCCTTGGCTGCTCTGGAGGCACGGCTCATCCGGCGGCGCATGGTCATCACCACCACCAGACAAATGGGGATCATCAGCGCTACCACCAGCGCCAGCTGCCAGCGAATACGTGCCATAAAAGTCAGTGCGCCGATGATGGTCAGGGTGGAGGTCAGCAGATCCTCGGGGCCGTGGTGTGCCAGCTCGGTCAGTTCGAACAGGTCAGAAGTCAGCCGGCTCATCAGCTGACCGGTACGGTTTTGATCATAAAAATCAAAGCTCATACTCTGCATCTTGGTGAACAGATCCTTGCGGATGTCTGCTTCCACCCGGATGCCAAAGGTGTGACCCAAATAGGCCACCACAAAGTTCAATAGCGACCGTAACAGGTAGCAGCCCACCACCGCGATCATCACCAGGAAGAAGGTGCGGTACTTCTGTTCGGGCAGCCAATTGTACAGCGCTGACCGGGTGATCTGGGGGAACAACAGGTCAACGCCTGCAATACCGCAGGCGCACAGCACATCAATGCCGAAGAGCAACTTGTGGTTGCTAAAATAACTGATAAAGATTCTCAAAGGGGACCAATTTTTAAAATCTCTCTTTTTCACATTATCAACTCCAATCCAATTTATTATAAGCCATATTCCGCCGCATTGCAAGGCGCAAAACAACAAAAATCGCCGCCGGATTCACCGGCGGCGCCACATTATTTGTGAAGTTGGAACAGGGGCTTTGCTACCTTTTTATATAGCAGCATGGTTAGCACCGACACCGCCATGCCCTTGATGAGATTCAGGGGCGCAACCGCCAGTAGCACAAAGGTGGGGATGTTGGTAATGCCGGGATGAATTTTCGTACCCATACCAATGATGGCGTCCAGCGGCAGACCGTAGAGTTGGGAGAATTTCGGCAGCAGATAAATGGCATTGAAGGCGGAGCCGAATACCGTCAGAATAATTGTGCCCACACAAAGACCTGCGATGGCGGATTTCTTCGTCTTATATATGTGGTAAATAATGACCGCCGGCAGCACCATGGAGCAGCCCACGGTGAAGTTGGCAAAGTCACCCACAAAGGCAGTAGAGGTGCCCTGCAGCAACAGCTTCAGCACGATCTTCAGTGCTTCGCAGGTTACAGCGGCAGCCGGTCCCAGGTAAAAACCGCACAGCAGCACCGGCAGTTCAGAGAAGTCCAGCTTGTAAAAAGAGGGTGCCAAAAACAGTAGGGGAAAATCCAGCATATGCAGCACGGTGGCAATGGCACCGCAGACAGCAACGATGGTGATCCGTTTGGCCGGGGTCACCCGGTGCATTTTCGGCAGCCACCGCTGGGACAGCTTGGCCCCACCCCATAAAAGTATAATGATGGCAAGACTCACGCCGATAAAGGACAAATTTTCCGCAATCTGCTGCCAAAGTTCACCCATACTGGTATCCTCCTAACAAAAAGACCCTGAGCGTAGAATACACTCAGGGCGCATAAATGACATTCAAACTGTTTTCTTTCATCCAGACTATACTGTCGGCATTGGAATTTCACCAATTCAGCACTCTCGCGCTCGCGGGCTATACCGCCGGTGGGGAATTACACCCCGCCCTGAAAACATATTCACTTGACATCCGTATCCTACCATACGGGGCACAGGCTTGTCAAGACTGCAGTTTTGTGTTACAATTTAAATTACTGATTGCTTAGCTTCTCAAATCCCTGGATCACACCGGTGGCAGAAGTGTCGGTAATATCTCCGCCGATGACCTGATTGCTGCTGATTAAAATGGTGGCATATACCGGTTCGGTCGCGCCGGGATAATTTTTGATTTTGTACACATAGCGCATCACGGTTTTTCCCTGGTAGGCCGATAGGTCGTAGCCCATGCTTTTCTGCAGTGCGTTATACCGGTCGAATACCTCGCTGCTGTTTGCCGGGATGCGTACCTGGCTGGTTTCTGCAGGGGAGGAGACAACCTCCCAGCCAAACCCGGACAAGAACTGAACCCGATCGTCGTTGCTGGTGACGGTGTTGGAGCCAATGGTGGAAACGCTGCCACGCCCGGAAAACAAAAAGACGATGGCAGCGATCACGGCAACGATTGCGCCTACAACCATGGCGATTTTCTTTTTGTCTACCTTTGCGGTCATGACCAACATGAATGATCCCTCCAAAATAAAAATTCATTTTTGCATTACACCTTATTCCCCTGTCCCGGGGGATAGAACGGAGAAAATATGGAACGACTGGACAAATTTTTATGCGACAGCGGCGTGGGTACACGCAGTCAGGTCAAACAGATCCTCAAAACCGGTGCCATTACGGTCGATGGTATCCCCGTCAAAGACGGTAGCGTGAAGATCAATCCCGATACAGCGGCGGTCTGCCTGCGGGGACAGCGGTTGGGGGGCAAAACCCGTACTGTGCTGATGCTTCATAAACCTGAAGGCTTTGTCACGGCTACCGAGGATAAAAACGACCGCACCGTGATGGAACTACTGCCTGCGGAATATCGGCATTTGGATCTGAAGCCTGTTGGCCGATTGGACAAAGCCACCGAGGGTCTGCTGCTGTTTACCAACGACGGCGATCTGCTGCACCGATTGATCTCTCCCAAAAAGGAAGTGCCCAAGGTCTACTATGCCCGCCATGAGGGCAGTGCCACAGAGGAAGATGTGGAAGCCTTCGCCTCCGGACTGACTCTGCGGGATGGCCTGCAGTGCCTGCCGGCCAAACTGGAGCCCATTGGGGCAGGGGAGAGCCTCGTCACCGTCTGTGAAGGCAAATACCACCAGGTACGCCGCATGATGGCCTCCCGGGGCATGACCGTCACCTATCTGCAGCGCCGGCAGGAAGGCGGCCTGGTGTTGGGCGATCTGCCGCTGGGACAGGTGCGTCTGCTGACCGCTACAGAGATTGCCCAATTGGACGAAATGTCAAAAAACTAGCGCATTGAACAATACCCGCCGGAGGCTTTTAGGGCAATCGGCGGGTTTTTATTGGTATATTCCATAAAAATTGAGTAACTTTTTGCAAGAATATGTCAAAAGGTACTTGCAAATTGTGCAAAAGGGGTGTATACTGTTCGTGTAATTTTGTGAAATGCGTATTTGTGCACTTTTGTGAGGAGGCAGTTTCATGTCAAATAGTGTTTTTCAGAGCGTTATGCTCCAATTGAAAGAAACCACCGATCGTGTTTTTGGTATCATTGATACAGATGGCTATGTGGTGTCCAGCACCGATGTGGCCTTTATGGGTGAAAGATGGCCTGAGGCTGTTCTGAAGGTCTCCGGCGTCCAGGATCAGACCGTTACCTTCGGTCAGAAGACCTTTAAGCCCATGTTCAACAGCGCCAACTATTTTGAGTACGCCGTGTTCTGCACCGGTGACGATGAGCTGGCCCGTGCCTACTGCTCCATGGCCTATATTGCACTGAACAATGCCAAGGCCTTCTATGAGGAGAAGCATGACCGGGGCACCTTCGTCAAAAATATCATCATGGACAACATCCTGCCCGGTGATATTTACATCCGGGCCAAGGAGCTGCATTTTGCCACCGATGCCCCCCGCGCCGTCTTCCTGGTGCGCCAGCTGGGTCATGGCGATGTGGCTACTGTGGATGTGCTGTCCGGCCTGTTCCCCGACAAGTTGCAGGACTTTGTGCTGAGCATCAACGAGACCGATATTGCTGTCATCAAGCAGATCGAGCCGGAGACTGAGATCGAGGAACTGGAGAAGATCGCCCTGCAGATCGAGGAGACCCTGAAAAACGAACTGTTCGTCAAGACCATCATCGGTATCGGTACTGTGGCAGAGCACTTGAGAAGCCTGGCAGATGCCTACAAGGAAGCTCAGACCGCCATTGATGTGGGTAAGGTCTTCGACACCGAGAAGAGCATCATCAATTATGAGAATTTGGGCATCGGCCGTCTGATCTATCAGCTGCCCACCACCCTGTGTGACATTTTCCTGACGGAGGTCTTCAAAAAGAACTCCATCGACTCTCTGGACCAGGAAACCCTCTTCACCATCAACAAGTTCTTTGAGAACAACCTGAACGTGTCCGAAACTTCCCGCAAGCTCTTCGTCCACCGTAACACCCTGGTGTACCGTCTGGAGAAGATCAAGAAGCTGACCGGCCTGGATCTGCGCCAGTTCGACCACGCCATCGTTTTCAAGGTAGCGCTGATGGTTCGCAAGTACCTGTCCAGCCGTGACATCCGCTGATCCTCTTACATAACCCCACCGGAGCTGCGCCCGCAGCTCCGGTTTTTTCCGCGAGAAAATAAAAACGGGATTTCTGAAACATGGTCCGCTGTGATTGACTTCATTTTCTCCTTATGGTACAATCTCTGTTAGAAAACATTGTTTGGAGGGGAATATATGAGAGGAAAGAAAGCTGCTGCCATCATGGCGGGTATTCTGGCCGGCGTGATGCTGCTGAGCCTGATGCTGTCGCTGTTTGCAAGCATTCTGTGATGATCTTGTTGCTCCCACAGCTTTTCCAGGCTGTGGGAATCCTATTTATGAGGTGATTGGTTTTGAAAAAATATTTGCTCCCCATTTCTTATGTGCTGGTTATTCTGGCGACGGTGCTGGGTACGCTGGTGTTCACCCAGTATACCCAGCCCCAAAGCGCAGAAGGGTATAAACTGCTGGAACTGGAAAAGCTGTTGGTAGAAAAATTTGTGGACGGCGCAGAAAGTGCTGCGCTGCAGGACGCGGCGGCTCATGCCATGGTGGAGGCCTTGGGGGATCGGTGGAGCTACTACATCCCCCGGGAGCAGTATGATGCCTATGTGGAGGATAAAAACAACAGCTATGTGGGCATCGGCGTTACCATACAGGAAGCGGAAAACGGCTATCTGGTGGTGAAGGTGAGCAAAGACAGCCCGGCCCAACAGGCGGGCATCCTGCCAGAGGACATCATCATCGCAGTGGATGACCAATCCGTTGCCCAACTGACCATGGACGAGGGCAAGACCCTGGTTCGGGGCCCGGAGGGGACGGATGTGAAGATTACCGTGTTGCGGGCAGGGGAGGAAAAGTCCTTTACCATCACCCGTCGCACCGTCAAAACCGTGGTGGCCACCGCTACTATGCTGGAAGGTCAGATCGGTCTAGTGACCATTGAGAATTTCAATGCCAATTGTCACAAGGAAACCATGGCCGCTGTGGATGAGTTACTGAAGCAGGGTGCTGTGGCACTGATTTTTGATGTTCGTTTCAATGGCGGCGGATATAAAAAGGAAATGGTCAATATCCTCGATGACCTGCTGCCCAAGGGTGATTTGTTCCGTAGCGAATACTACACGGGTGCTACTGGTGTGGATAAATCCGATGCCCAATGCCTGGAGATTCCCATGGCGGTGCTGATCAACGACCAATCCATTTCCGCTGCCGAATTCTTTGCCGCAGCGCTGCGGGAGTACGATTGGGCGGTTTTGGTAGGCACCAAGACCCAGGGCAAGGGGCATTTCCAGGAGACTTATCTGCTCAGCGACGGCTCTGCGGTGGGCGTTTCCACCGGCCGTTATACCACACCCAAGGGCGTGGATTTGGAGGGGGTAGGTTTGACTCCCGATGTGGTCGTGGAAGTGGACGAGGAGACCTATTTTAAGATCTATGCCCAGACCATTGACCCCATGGAAGACCCCCAGGTTCTTGCTGCAATAAATGCCCTGAAAACCACAAAAACTCCTTGACTATACCGCATTTGCATATTATAATGTTGGGAGCTATGGATATTTTTATCTGAGAAAGGATTTATGTATATGGCTAAGGAATATAAAATTACAAGTCTGCGCCTTTCCGAACTGGAAAAGGAACTGAATTATCTGAAGACCACCCGTGAGCGTGAGATCGCAGCGATGATCGCTGAGGCTCGCTCCTACGGCGACTTGTCCGAAAACTCCGAATACGATGCCGCGAAGAACGAGCAGGCAAAGCTCTATGGCCGCATCGCTGAGATCGAGGACATTCTGTCCCACGCCGTCATCATCGAGGATGAGAACGAAGCCACCGGCCGTGTGGGTCTGGGCTGCACCGTGGTGGTGGAAAATGAGCAGGGTGTTCAGACCACCTACCGCATTACCGGCTCTCAGGAAGCCAACCCCATGGAGTATAAGCTGTCTGACGACTCTCCCTTCGGCCGTGCCATCGTTGGTAAGGCTGCAGGCGAAAGCTTCAGCTTCGCCGCTCCTGCCGGCACCTTCACTATGAAGGTTGTCAGCGTCTCCCGTGAGGGCTAAGCCATGGCAAAGTTCGTACCGCAGGAGGAAATTCCTGTTTCTGAGCAGGCCCAGATCCGTCGGGACAAGCTGGCGGCACTGCAGGCTGAAGGCCGTGATCCCTTTGTGATCACCAAGTTTGATTTTACCGCCGACTCTGCTGCCATTAAGGCTGATTATGAAGCCTATGAGGAAAAGACCGTCCGTGTGGCCGGCCGCCTCATGAGCAAGCGTGGCCAGGGCAAGGTCATGTTCTGCGACCTGCAGGACAATACCGGCCGCATCCAGCTGTTTGTCAAGATCGATGAGATGGGCGAAGAGGAATACGCCCGCTTTAAGAAGAACGACATCGGCGACATCCTGGGCGTGGAAGGCGCTGTCTTTAAGACCAAGACCGGCGAGATTTCCATCCGTGCTACTTCTGTGCAGCTGCTGAGCAAGTCCCTGCTGCCCCTGCCCGAAAAGTACCACGGTCTGACGGATAAGGAAATCCGCTTCCGTCAGCGCTATGTGGATCTGATGGTCAACCCCGAGGTGAAGCAGAACTTCATCATTCGCTCCAAGTTCATCAAGTTCATGCGTTCCTACCTGGATAACATGGGCTACATCGAAGTGGAGACCCCTGTTCTGAACACCATTGCCGGCGGCGCATCCGCCCGTCCCTTCATTACCCACCACAATACGCTGGATATCGATATGTACATGCGCATCGCCACCGAGCTGCCCCTGAAGCGGCTCATCATCGGCGGCATGGACAGAGTGTATGAGATCGGCCGTATCTTCCGTAACGAGGGCATGGACCCCAAGCACAATCCTGAGTTCACTTCCGTGGAACTGTACCAGGCCTATGCCGACTTCCACGATATGATGGACATCTGCGAGGGCATTATCTCCGGCGCTGCGCAGGAAATTCTGGGCACTTATGAAGTGGAATGGATGGGCGAGAAGATCAACCTGGCCCCCGGCTGGCGCCGCATGACCATGGTGGAGGCTGTTCGGGAGTATGTGGGCATCGACTTTGATGCCATTTCCGACGATGCTGAGGCCGTGGCCGCTGCCAAGGCAAAGGGCGTGGAACTGGCTGATGCTGCTGAAAAGACCTGGGGCAATGCCCTGTACGCCTGCTTCGATCAGAAGGTGGAAGAGCATCTGATCCAGCCCACCTTTATCACCA
Organism: Faecousia sp.; assembly: GCA_045124575.1. Taxonomy (GTDB): domain Bacteria; phylum Bacillota; class Clostridia; order Oscillospirales; family Oscillospiraceae; genus Faecousia. The sequence goes on along the minus strand of JBGVMD010000086.1, from coordinate 8,092 downwards.
TGTACCCTGTGGAGGTCAGCCCCCTGACCAAGCGCAGCCCTCAGGATCCCCGCCTCACCGAGCGTTTCGAGGCCTTTATCTGCCACAGCGAGATGGGCAATGCCTACTCCGAGCTGAACGATCCCATTGATCAGCGTGCCCGCTTTATGAAGCAGGTGGAGCAGCGTGAGCGTGGCGACGACGAGACCGAAATGCTGGACGAGGATTTCCTCAATGCCATGGAATACGGTATGCCTCCCACGGGCGGCATGGGTATCGGCATCGACCGCTGTGTCATGCTGCTGACCGGCTCCGACTCCATCCGCGAGGTCATCCTGTTCCCCACCATGAAGCCTCTGGACTAAGAAAATATCATAAATACCAAGGGACTGCTGCAAAATGTAAGTTTTGCAGCAGTCTTTTTTTGCTATATTTTTAGGATTATGGGATGCAATAGGGGGGAGCGATGCCGCTTATATTCAGAAAACGACCGATCAGCCCAAAACCATGATTTTTGCGAATTTGAATGGTATAATCGGCAGTACCAATCCAATCTACGGAGGAAATACAGTATGGAAGCCATTCGGACAGTTCAACTCACAAAGAAATACAAAGACATCACCGCGGTAGACCGGCTGGATTTACAGATCCAACAAGGAGAACTGTTCTCCCTGTTGGGTGTCAATGGCGCGGGGAAAACCACCACTGTTAAAATGCTGTCCTGTTTGACCCAGCCCACCAGCGGCGATGCTTTTCTCCTTGGGAAGAGCATTTGCAAAGAGGCAGCTGCGGTGAAAACGCTGATTGCCGTTTCTCCCCAGGAAACTGCGGTTGCACCTGGCCTGTCGGTGCAGGAAAATCTGGAACTTATGTGTGGTGTCCACGGATTTACAAAGGAGAAGAAAAACCTGAAAATCAAAGAACTGACCGAATTATTGGGACTTGAAACGGTCGTCAAGAAGAAGGCGGGCAAATTATCCGGCGGATGGCAGCGCAGACTGAGTATTGCAATGGCACTGATCAGTGAACCGAAGATTTTGTTTCTGGACGAGCCCACGCTGGGGCTGGATGTACTGGCCCGCAGCGATCTGTGGGATATCATCCGATCTCTCAAGAGAAGGGTTACCATCATTTTAACAACCCACTATATGGAAGAGGCCGAAGCCCTTTCTGACCGCATCGCCATTATGAAAGACGGCAAACTTCTGATCTGCGACACTGCCGAAAAAATCAAGGAAGCGGCACGGACAGACCATTTTGAAGAAGCCTTTATCCGCATCGTGAAGGGGGTGGCCGAATGAGAATGCTGACATTTGCAGGTAGAAACACCAAGGAAATCCTCCGGGATCCGCTGAATTTGGCCTTTGGTCTGGGCTTTCCCCTGGTGCTGATCTTTTTGCTGAGCGCCATACAGGCCAATATCCCGGTGAAGCTTTTTGAAATTCAGCATTTAACCCCCGGCATTACGGTTTTCGGCCTTTCCTTTATGACCCTGTTTTCTGCCACCATTATCGCAAAGGACAGAGGCAGTTCGCTTTTACAGCGCTTGTACACCACCCCTCTGACTCCTGCGGATTTCATTCTGGGCTATACACTACCCATGTTGCCCATCTCCGTGGCACAAGCTGTGGTCTGCTATGCCGCTGCGGTGCTCCTTGGACTGGATATGACCGTTAACATTTTGTATGCGGTTGTTTTTATCATCCCGGTTTGCCTGCTTTACATTGCGTTGGGCTTGCTCTGCGGGAGCGTGTTGAATGATAAGCAGGTGGGCGGCATCTGCGGCGCGTTACTGACCAATCTCTCGGCGTGGCTGTCAGGCATTTGGTTTGATTTGGATTTGGTGGGCGATGCTTTCCGGAAAGTAGCCTATGCACTTCCGTTTGTTCATGCGGTGGAATTGGAACGGGCGGTGCTGGCGGGAGATTATGCCGGAATTGTTCCCCATCTGTGGTGGGTGCTAGGCTATGCCGCGGCATTGTTGGCATGGGCAGTATTGCTGTTTATGCGGCAGATGAAGAAACAATAATATTTATAAGCACATTCTAAAACGCCAACTCTTGCAATGTAACGAAATTGAGGGTATAATTTCCATAAAAAAGATTGGGGGGACGGCAATGATCGACATCACGGCTTGGAAGGAAGCGTTTTTGCAGGCACTGAATACACACTTTGGAGAGCGGGTGTGGTTTGTGGGCCTGCAGGGAAGCTACGGCCGGGACGAAGCCACCGAAACCAGCGACATTGATATGGTGGTCATCCTGGATCAATTGTCTGCAAAGGATATTGCGACATACAATCGGATGTTGGATGCACTACCTCATAGGGAACTGACTTGTGGCTTTCTATCTGGAAAACAGGAGCTTGCCCATTGGGAACCTTCCGATTTGTTTCAGTTGTATTACGATACGACGCCTATCAAGGGGAGCCTGGAATCGTTGCAGTATTTGCTAGACGAATCGGCGGTGAACCGGGCCATTAAAATCGGTGCCTGCAATATTTACCATGGCTGTATGCATAATATGCTGCATGGAAAAAGTGAAGAAACACTCAGAGGATTATATAAATCCGCCTCTTTTGTGGTGCAGGCCATCTGTTTTTGGCAAACCGGAATCTATATGCGCCATCAAACACAATTGCGGGAAGTGGTTTCTGCGGAAGAACGGGTGATTGTGGATACCTTTCTCCACGTGAAAAACGGTGGCGAGGTGGCGTTTGATGAAATGTCTCAAAACCTCGTTGCATGGGCACAAAACTGGATTAATAAAACGAAATAGGGAAGGGGAATGCGATGGAAAGTCAATACATCTTTCGGCCTGCGATGCAGCAGGAAATCCCGGAAGTCTTTGCCCTCATCATGGGCCGGGTGGCATGGATGGACACCGTAGGCATCCGCCAGTGGAACACCACCAAATACGATGAACGCTACCCTCTTCACTATTACGAGCAACGCCGTCAGATGGAGGAACTGTTTGTTCTGGAGGATAGGGAAACGAGGAAGATCGTCTGCGTGGGGGCTTTGTTCCACGAGGATGAACGCTGGCCTGAACCGGCATCTGCCTTTTATCTGCATCATCTGGCCTCCCATGTGGATGCCAAAGGTACAGGAAGCATTTTCCTGCAACTGGCTGAAAGATACACCGCCAGTCAGGGAAAACAGTATCTGCGCCTGGACTCTGCCGTGGGAAACAAAACACTGGAACACTACTATACCAGCCGGGGTTACACCGAAGCCGGCCGCTGCAAAGACGGCCTGTATGAAGGAATTCTGCGGCAGAAAAAGTTGTGATAAGGAGAAAAGCACCGCCATGGCGGTGCTTTTTGTTACATATTCTGATTCAGTGCATCCTGTGCAGCTCTTACCTTTTCGGCATCGGTCTGCTGAATATGCCATTCGTCCAAACCCGGCAGACCCATGGGTACTCCTTCCCGGCGGAAAACCATTCCGCTTGCCAGTTCCGTCTTGCCGCTCATGTGAAAGGCACGGGCTTGAGGGTATTTGCTGCGGAACTGCCCGATGACCCCGGCGTTAACCCCAGCGCCGATCAGCACTTCCGGGCCACCCATTTCGTCCCGTAATTTCAGGAACTGGCCAATGGTATCCATGCCCAGCAGGCAGGAAGCAGCAGCACCGCTGGTCAGCACCGTGTCGATGCCCAGGGCCCTGGCTTGCAGATAAGTGTCGATTGGGTTACGGGAAACATCAATGCAGCGGTGCAGCGTCAGTCCCATGCCGCCGGCTGCATCGATCAGCGGTTTCATGGCCGATGCATCCAAATCACCCTCCGCTGTTAGACAGCCAATGACAAATCCATTTGCCCCGGCATCCTTTAACTCCAAAATCTGCTGCCGCATCAGCTCGAGTTCCTCCTTGGTATAGAGGAAATCTCCGGCTCTGGGCCGCATCAGGCAGCGTATCGGAATGCTGGATTCGGCCCGAATTTGCTGCAGCAGAGCGGTGTAGGGGGTGAGTCCACCGGCTAACAGCGCACTGCACAGTTCCAATCGGTCCGCTCCGCCGGCGATGGCCGCCCGGGCGGAGGCCAGGGAGTCTATACAAATTTCCAGTAGCATAAGAGTTGGTCCCTTCTCTTTTTCTTTCATTATAACAGAAGGGGAGATGATGTCAATGTGCGTTTTCGGCCAGATATTCCTCTGCCATATGGGCGGCCACAGCGCCGTCGGCGACCGCCGTGACGATCTGCCGTACCCGCTTGGTGCGCACGTCACCCACAGCATACACGCCGGGAATATTGGTGGCGGTGGATTCGCCGGCGATAATATAGCCGCCTTCGTCCAGCTCCAACTGGCCGGCTACCAGCGCGGAGGCCGGGGAACGACCCACGCTGATAAACATGCCGTCACATTCAATGTCCTTCACTTCGCCGCTGACCAGATTCTTCAGCTGGACACCCTTCATCCGGCCGTCGTGGTACAGTTCGGAAACGGTGCTGTTCCACATAAACTCCACATTCTCTGCTTGCATTAGGGGCTCGTGGTAGATTTTCGTGGCCCGCAGGGTATCTCTGCGATGGACCAGGTACACCTTTTTGGCAATGCGGCTGAGGATCAGGGCATCTGCCGCGGCGGAATTGCCGCCGCCTACCAAAACCACGGTCTTTCCCTTGTAGAACATACCGTCGCAGGCGGCGCAGTAGTGCACGCCCTGACCGGTCAGTTCCTGCTCCCGGGGAAGCCCCAGGGTGCGAGGGTTCGCACCGGTGGACAGTGCCACGGTACGGCTTTGGAACACACCGGCACTGGTTTTGATCACCTTGGGATTCTGCAGCAGTTCCAATTCGGTTACATCCGCATAGATGGTTTCCGCACCAAAACGCTGTGCCTGCTCCTGCATATTCAGTCCCAGCAAAAAGCCTTCGATGCCTTGGGCGAAGCCGGGGTAATTATCTACCTGGTGAGTCAGTGCCATCTGACCGCCGGCAGACATTCTCTCCACCACCGCAACACTTAATCCTGCTCTTGCGGCATACAGCGCAGCGGTGTATCCGCCGGGGCCGCCGCCAATGACCATCATATCGTAAATCTTGTTTTCCATAACGCACAGCTCCTTGATTGTTTTTTTACAGTATACCCCTCTGGTGATAAAAGTTCTGTGAGAATGTCACCGTCATTGACATATGGCGGTTTGTTTTGATATAATAATTGCATAGTAGAAAGGGGAGAGGGTTATGGACATCGCTTCTTATTTTCCCATTTGGAACAAATTCACACCCCAACAGCAGCAGCTGGTGCAGGACACATTGATTCGCCGTCAGGTAACCAAGGGTACAGTGGTCCATGACGGTTCGGCAGATTGCTCTGGTTTGATGCTGATCCGCAACGGCCAGCTTCGGGTGTATATGCTGTCTGAGGAAGGCCGGGAGGTTACGCTCTATCGGCTTTTTGATATGGATATCTGCCTGTTTTCTGCGTCCTGCGTGATGCAGAGCGTCCAGTTCGATGTGATGATCGAGGCGGAGAAGGATACGGAAATGTGGATCATCCCGCCCTACATTTTCCAGCGACTGAAGAATGAATCCGCCGCCATGGCCAATTATGCCAATGATCTGATGGCCAGCCGTTTTTCAGAAGTGATGTGGCTGATGGAGCAGATCATGTGGAAGAGCTTTGACAAGCGTCTGGCCGCATTCCTGCTGGAGGAAGCAGTGCTGGAGGAAACCCACCAACTGAAGATCACCCACGAAGCCATTGGCAACCACCTGGGCAATCCCCGGGAAGTGGTAACCCGGATGCTCCGATATTTCCAAAGCGAGGGCATGGTGAACCTGAGCCGCGGCACCGTGGAAATCACCGACGAAAAGAAACTCCGGGCCTTGGCCGGAGTATAAGAACAGGGCGCTGCCAGTTGGCAGCGCCCTCCCTATTTTCTTACAGCATGGCGTTGATCTGCGCCTTGGGCTTTGCGCCCATGGCCTTGCTGACAACTTCGCCATTTTTTACCACCATCAGGGTGGGGATGCTCATCACCTGGAACTGGGAAGCCAGATCCGGCTCCTCATCTACATTGATTTTGACCACCTTGATGTCATCCCGCTCCTCGGCGATCTCCTCCACCAGCGGCAGAACCATCCGGCAGGGGCCGCACCAGGGGGCCCAGAAATCCACCAGCACGGGCTTCTCAGAGAGCATCACTTCTTTGTGGAACGTTTCCTTGGTTACAGAAATAGCAGACATTGTTTCGTCCTCCTAGTTATTATTTATGATGTTATGATAGTGGAATCAATTTTTCTTTTCTGTGATTTTATCACGAACGGGCCAAACCGTCAACGCTTAATACCACGCCGGTGATATAGGATGCGTCTTCGGATGCCAGGAAGGCAAAAGCGTTCGCAATGTCCTCGGGTTTGCCCATGCGGCGCAGGGGGATCTGCTTTACCATGGGGTCGATGATTTCCTTGGGCACGGCCTTCATCATGTCTGTCTCCGTGATGCCGGGGGCAACTGCGTTGACCCGGATGCCCTTGGGACCCAGTTCTCGGGCAAGGGAGAGGGTCATGCCGTTGACGGCAAATTTGGAAGCGGGGTAGGTGAAGCCGCTGGGCTGACCGTACAGACTGACCATGGAAGAGGTACTGAGGATCACGCCCTTACCCTGCTTTTCCATATACTCTGCAGCCACACGGCTGGCGGTGAACACACCCTTTACATTCAGATCCATTACCTTGTCAAAGGTTTCCTCGGTGTAGGAAAGCAGCGGTGTGCTTTCGGAAATGCCGGCGTTGTTGACCAAAATATCGATGCTGCCCATTTCTTCCGCCACTTGGGAGAAGGCTTCCCGGACGGAGTCCAGGCTGGAAAGGTCGGGGCTGATGCCGCTTACCTTTGCGGCGGGATATTTTTCTTTTAGCTGCTGCGCAGCTTTTTGCGCATTGGCCTGGGAGCTGGCGGTGATGACCACGGTAGCTCCCTCTTGAATAAATTTCTCTGCGGTGGCCAGACCGATGCCGCGGCTGCCGCCGGTAATGATTGCAACTTGAGCGTTTAGCTTCATGGAAGTAACCTCCTTGTTTCTTATGTGCCTAGTATATGCAAAAGAAGGAGGTGCTTCTGTGATTTTGTCACTTAAAATGATAAAGGATAATCATTAAGAAAATATTAAAAATATTATAAGAATATGAATGAAACATGTTGTAAATTGTTAAGCATGGTGGTATAATCCTTGATATCAAGGGATTCCTGGGAGGAAAAATGTATGTGGGATTTGTTACGACGTTGGCTCATTGGAGATATGGGCGTTCAGGGTGAATTCCAATATCAGGCAATTCATGTATATTCTACTGTCGTGGTCATTGCAGCTTGTGTGCTGGTGGCGCTGCTTGGCAGCAGCAAAAAAGTGGGTGCAGAGAGTAAACGGCGCCTGCTGGTGGGCATCAGCATTTTCCAACTGGCCTTTGAACTGGCCTGGCGTGTAATTTATGTCACCATTAAAGGGGATAATATCCTCTGCTGGTGGCCGCTGTATCCCTGTAATCTGGCAGGAATTCTTCTGCCTGTCATCGCGCTGTGCCGGTGGGAAACCGGAAAGAAAATGTTCTATCTGTTCGGTTTTGTTGGTGGTGTGTTGACCTTTGCCATGCCGGAGGGCATTTTCTGCCGGGATGTGATGTCCTTTCCCATCCTCAAAAGTGTGCTGCAGCACACCGGTATTTTGCTGATCCCCATTCTGGAGTATGCCATGGGTTCTTTCCGTCCCACCCTGCGGCACATGGGCTGGGTGGTGTTGGGCCTGCTGGTACACCTTAGCAACTGTGAGGGCATCACAAGACTTTTGGGCTTTACAGAGGACTATATGTTCTTCCGCAGCGGCATGCCCTTTGTGATTCCCGGTGTGCCCCAGTTTATCACCCTGTCGGTGTTTGCCCTCTTGGTGCTGGTGGCGCTGTGCTTTGCCAGCGATCCCAAGGGCTCTGCAACGTTTGTCAAATCTCTACATAAAAAACAGGCCTGAAAATGATATGTACCCCCAATACTGGACACCCAGTATTGGGGGGTATTTTCATGAAGTACAGCTATGAGTACAAGAAAATGTGTGTGGATCTATATCGGCAAGGGAAATGGCCGGACACGCCTGCAGGAGTAACAGCGAGAAGAT
>JBGVMD010000085.1:0-33450 GCA_045124575.1 Faecousia sp. | reverse complement strand
CATGAGCATAGGGATCTCCTTTCGTGTGTTGTAGGGGTACATTCATTCTAAAGGATTTTGTCTCTATGCTCAACTTATTTGATTATGACTTTGGGGTCAGGCTCATTAAGCCTGACCCCAACATTTATTATAGAACCTTATGACTTTGGGGTCAGGCTCATTAAGCCTGACCCCAACATTTATTATAGAACCTTATTTAATTGCAAGATTCTGTATCCATGTACCTTTGTGGACCATATAGGCTCCGATAGCGGATTTGAGCATATCCATGCTTTGACAGATGGCATAGAGGGGAATGATGGTCAGTGTGGTATAGCGACTGAGGATGAAAGCAAGGGGCACACAGACGATCCAAACGTAGCAACTGTCGAAGAGGAATGTCACCAGGGTTTTACCACCGGAACGCAGGGTGAAATAGCAGGCATTGGTGTAGGCGTTGAAGGGCATCATCATAGCGCTGATACAAATAAGTTTTGTTGCAAGGGCTCGTACATCGTCCGTGGTATTATAAATTTTGGGGAATAGTCCGGATGCAGCGGCCATCAAACCGCCAAATATCAAACAGGAGAAAACGGATGTGAACATTAGCTTTCGATTGCTGTCGCGAATTTCCGATTCGCTTCTGTTGGCACCCAGCATTTGACCCATAATGATGCCTACAGCATTGCCCATGGAGAGAAACACCACACTGGAAAGATTATAGATCGTACTGGAGATGTTTTGTGCAGCCACTACGTCTAAGCCTCGGGTGGAGAAACTTTGATTCAGCATCGCCATACCGATGGACCAAAGTGCCTCGTTGATGAGGAGGGGGAATCCCTTACGCATGATTTGGCCTAAAAGATGGGAGGGAATGTGCACAGAACGGTATGCGCCTTTGATAAAGAGATTTTTGCCACTGTTGAGATGGGTCCAGCCAGCGACGATGACAAGTTCTATATACCGGGAGAATACAGTAGCGATTGCGGCACCGCGAATACCCATAACAGGGAAACCAAAATGACCGAAGATCAGCACATAGTTCAGACACAGGTTTATTAGCACCGCACAGATGCCGGCCACCATAGGAACCAGGGTTTGATTGCCTTCCCGCAAGGTGCTGCTGTAAGCGGTGGAAATGGCAAATGCCGGTAAGCCCCACAGCATCACAAGCAGGTAGTCCCAACCAAAGGCCAGTGTTTGTACCACATCTTCCGCAGCACCTTCGCCCCGGAGATATAGACTAATCAAGGGCTGACCGGCTTTCAGCAGAACACCAATGCCAAAAGCGGTGAGAAGGGCGCCAATTAAAACCTTGAATCGGAAGGTGTGCCGGATGCCCTCATGGTTCTCTGATCCATAATACTGGGCGGTGAAGATTCCCGCACCGGAGACGGCACCGAAAATGCACAGATTAAAGACAAACAGCAGTTGGTTGACAATGGCAACACCGCTCATTTGCACCGTGCCTACCTGGCCCACCATGATATTGTCCAGCAGGGAGACGAAGTTTGTAATGCCGTTTTGTACAATGATGGGTAGGGCCACGGCAAGGACACGACGGTAGAAATGTCGGTCGCCCAAATATCGTTTGAACATGTTCTATAATCCTTTTAAAAATAATCTCTTGGATATACTAGCAGAAAAAGATTAAAAAGGCAAGAAAAATCCCCCGGCATGGGGCCGGGGGAAGATATCAGCACTTTTGCATCAAGCGGATGTAGAATTCCACGCTCTTACAAATGGTTTCAAGACGAATACGCTCGTTGTTACCATGAATCGTACGGCGTTCCTCGGTAGTCAGATCCATGGCACTGAAGCGGTAAACATGATCAGAGATCCGACCATAGTGCCGGGAGTCGGAGCATTGGACCATCAGATAGGGCGTGACGATACAGCCGGGCCAGGTTTCGGCGACGGCGGAAGCCACTGTATCCCATGCAGGGCAATCGGTTTGGGAGATACGGCTGGGCTCAAAAGATTCCAGCACGGTGACAGAAACGCTGGGGTCATTGACGGTCTTTACCAGATATTCCTTGGCAGAGGCCACATTATCTTCCGGGTTCAGGCGCATATTGGAGACAACGCTGGCCTCCGTGGGAATCACATTTCGGGCAGTGCTGCCCTCCATTTGGGTAAAGGCCACGGTGGTGCGGACCAAAGCGTTGATGTCGCCGCCGCTAAGCCGGCCCAGCAGGTCAATGACCCAGCCGAAGCACCACATGTTGGCGAAAATGACCCGGTACAGGAAGGTGGAATGGCGGCCCAGGGTGTCAAACATCAGGGCGGCGGGCTGATTCAGCCGCATCTTGAAGGGGTGCTTCTCGAGGCGACGAATCGCCTTGGCGACCACGGGGATGGGGGAGTTGGGCTTGGGAGCGGAGGCGTGGCCGCCGTTGGACTGGACAGCATAGCGCACATTCATCATGCCCTTTTCCGCGATGCCGATCATACCGCAAGGTGCTTTCACGCCAGGGAATACATTCTCCACCACTGCGCCGCCTTCGTCGACGACGAGTGCGGGAGTGATGTTATGATCTACAAAATACTGCACGATATTGTCGGCACCCTTGCCATTGACTTCCTCACCGCCGGAGAAGGCAAAGTACATATCGTTTTCCGGTACAAAGCCCTGGGCAATCAGATGATTGGCGGCGGACAGAACCGCATTAAAGGTGCCCTTGGTGTCCAGCGTACCCCGACCCCACATGCAGCCGTCCTTGATGACGGCGGAGAAAGGGGCTTCCTCCCATTTTTCCTCGTCTACAGGCACCACATCGTAGTGGGCCATCATGACGCTGGGATTGCTTGCAGTCTTGCCGGGCCAGCGAAACAGCAGCGCCCGGTCGGGCAGACGGTCAAAGGAACAGGTGTTGAATACATTGGGGTACAGTCCGGGCAGCAGGGAGATGAGCTTTTCAAATTCGGCATCATCTTCCAGGCTGTGGTCGTGATGGGAAATGGTTTTGCACTGAATCAGCTGGGCCAAGGCATCGATGGGTGCCTGATGGTCAAATTCAATGCTTTCCGGCGTGGTGACGGGCTGGGTCTTGGGTCGGAACAGGGCGGCGCGGATCAAAATCACTGCCAGAAACACAGCGATCAGACCGCCGATGATGTAGCCGATCATTTACAGCGCCCCCTTCTTATACATCACACGAGCCACCGCAATGGTGAACAGGGCGGAAACGGGAACCATGATGCCCACAGTACCTTCGTTCAGCGCAGGAATGAAGACGAACAGCACCAGCATCAGGAGGATGGGGGCAACAGCGATCTTCCAGTTCTTGCTGATGAAGGCCACACCCAGGCCGCCGAACAGGGCGGGCAGGATCTGGGCAAAAGCAGGCTCCAGCACCTGTGCGGACAAAATGGGGGACAGGGGTACGATGCAGATGACGCCGATAATAATAATCAGCGTTGTAACGATGGAGGAAACGGCGATGGCGATGGTGGAAATCACTTCGCCCTCTTCGCTGTTGGCGCTGACGCCGTTCTGTTCCAGGGCATTCAGGGCGCAGGGCAGCTTCAGATTGGAAATATTGCCGGTGACAAAGCTGAGGTAAGAGCCGCCGGCACCCAGCATGGGCACGAAAGTGATGGTTTCAATCACGCCCACTACCCAATACAAGGGGGCGGTGGCGATCAGGCCTTGCACCAGGGCAGCCCAGTCGGGGGAAACCTGGAACAAAATGGCGGCGGCCACGGGGAAGGCCATCAGCAGGATCATCACGCCGATGTTCCAGATTCGGCCGTCACGATGGACAGAATCCATATAGCTCATATTCTTTTTCATGTTGCTACCTCCTTAACCCAGCCAGGCGGTCAGGGGAATGGCGGCGGCCATACCCAGCACCAGGGAGATGGGCAGGGCATATTCACCCAGCCATTTCATTTTCGGCTTTCTCATGAGCAGACCGCAAACTACCATTACGAGGGCGGACACCACCAGCACGCACACGGGAATCAGCCCGTAGCTGGCGGAAACGGGGATCTGCTTTTCAATCTCTACACCGTTTTCTACCACGGTTTCCGTGACGAAGCGGGCATCGGGAGTCCACAGCATGTACACATTGCAGAACACAAAACCCAGGAAAGCAGAGATCATACCAATGAACAGGGAATTCTGGAAAATATCGGCCCACTTGGCGTCCCGCTTGCCCAGATTGGCCATGCCGCTTTGCAGCTTTTTGCCGATGACGGGCACCAGCCAGATGCCCACCAAAATGGAAATGGTCATCACCAGAAGCACATTGACATATTGCTGAGCGGTGAGGACGGTATTGGAGCCGAGGCTCTGACCCATGGCGGCCAGGGCGTTGTTAGCGGCGATGGTCTCATAGCTCATGGAGCCAACCACGGAAAGCCGCAGCCAGGGCAGGGGAATGCCCAGCTTTTTGCTCAGGGTGATAACGCTGATGACGATGGCCACTGCCGGGGCGACGGTGAAGATGGCAGCGGTGCGGATGGTCTTCTTGATCTTCGTTTGATCCATCCCCAGCTGTTTGCTGCGGCGCATGGCTTTCACCAGGAAGAAGACGGACTGGGCCAACACAACGGCCACCAGCAGTCCAACCAGGATGAACAAGATCGGATGATTGACGGAAAATTCCATAAAAAACACCTCCATTTGGATAGAACCATTATAGCATGGAAGGATATGGAATACAATAGGACAAAGTTCTTACCTTTTTGCAGCTTTTTTGTGGAAAAGCCTGGGATGTCCTTGCTTTTGGTAAGGATATGGTGTAAAATAAAAAATAGATTTTTTGAAATGAGGCGGGAACATGACCAAACTGGCATTCGACAATGAGAAATATCTGCGCACCCAATCAGCCCACATTCGGGAGCGGATTGCCCAATTTGGCGGCAAGCTGTATCTGGAATTTGGCGGCAAGCTGTATGATGACAATCATGCGGCCCGTGTTCTCCCCGGTTTTCAGCCGGACAGCAAACTGCGGATGCTGCTGCAGATTAAGGAACAGGTGGAAATCATCATCGCCATCAACGCCGATGATATTGAGAAGAATAAGACCCGGGGCGATTTGGGCATTACCTACGACCGGGATGTGATCCGGTTGATCAACATTTTCCGGGATTTTGGGCTGTATGTCAGCTCCGTGGTGCTGACTCGATTCCATGATCAGGTGATGGCAAAGGCATTTCAGTCCCGGCTGGAGACCATGGGTGTGAAGGTGTACCATCACTATGATATTGCCGGTTATCCGGCGGACACCGCCCATGTGGTGAGCGCTGAAGGCTTCGGCAGAAACGATTATATTGAAACCACCAGAGAACTGGTGGTGGTTACCGCGCCCGGCCCCGGCAGCGGCAAGCTGGCCACCTGCCTGAGCCAGCTGTATCATGAGCATCTGCGGGGAAGAAAGGCCGGTTATGCCAAGTTTGAGACCTTCCCTGTTTGGGATCTGTCCCTGAATCATCCGGTGAATTTGGCCTACGAGGCTGCCACTGCCGATCTTTCAGATGTAAATATGATCGATCCCTTCCATTTGGATGCCTACGGTGTGACAACAGTCAACTACAACCGGGATGTGGAAGCATTTCCTGTGCTGGTGGCCATGTTTGAAAACCTGCTGGGCCAGTGCCCCTACAAATCCCCCACGGATATGGGCGTGAATATGCTGGGCAGCTGTATTACGGATCAGGAAACGGCCAGGGAGGCTGCCTGCCAGGAGATCGTGCGTCGCTACTATACGGCCCTGTGCGACCAGAAACGGGGCAAGGGCAGCGAGGAAACGGTTCGTAAGCTGGATCTTCTGATGCGGAAGGTGGGTGTGAATCCCGGTATTCGCCGGGTGGTGCAGCCCGCACTGGAGCGGCAGCAGCAGACCGATGCCCCTGCGGCCGCCATGGAACTGCCGGACGGCACCATCGTTACCGGCAAGACCTCCGACCTGCTGGGCGCTTGCTCGGCGCTGCTGATGAATGCTCTGAAGACCCTGGCAGGACTGCCGGATCAGCTGCATTTGATCTCTCCCGCGGCGCTGGATCCCATTCAGAATCTGAAGGTGGATCATCTGGGCAATCGCAATCCTCGCCTCCACACCGACGAAACCCTGATCGCCCTGTCCATTTCTGCTGCCACCAACCCTTCGGCGGAACTGGCCATGCAGCAGCTGAGCAAACTGCGGGGCTGCGATGTTCACTCTACTGTGATTTTGTCCGCAGTAGACGAGAATACCTTTAAGCGGCTGGGTGTGAATCTCACCTGTGAGCCCAAATACCAGGCGTGACATACTCCCCGAAGTGAATTCCGGAGCTTATTGAGCCGCGGATAACGGGAATTGTGCGATCAACAGGACTTGCCACGGTAAGTGGTCTTACGGCCCCTCCTGCAAAGGTCGATGCCCCGACCTTATGGTTATCGTCTTATGCGGTCAGCAGGGAAAGCCCTGCCTCCCGAATGTTAATTGCTGCGTTTTCATCCCGATCAAGAGTTGTCCCACAACCATTGCAGACCCATACCCGATCTGTCAAATTGAGGTTTTTGTTGACAGTTCCACAGTTGTGGCAGGTCTTGCTGCTGGGTAGCCATCTATCTACCTTAATGACAGTACAGCCTTTCTTACGAGCTACCCATTCCAGGATACTGATGAATTCACCATATGCAAGATCGGAGACCTTCTGACCCCACAAGCGTTTCATTGCATCCAAGTTCAGGTCCTCGATGCAAATGATATTGTACTCCGAGGTAAGCTCTTTTGCCAACGTGAAGAACCAGTTCCGTCTGCAGTTGCTGATTTTTTCATAAGCGCGCTGCAAGTTCAGTATAGCCCTTTTCCTATTATTGCTGCTCTTTTGGCAGCGAGAAACAGCGCGATGCGCCATTTGAAGATCCTTCAGAGCCGAACGATACCACAGCGGAGAGTCTATCTTCTTACCATTATCCAGTGTTAGGAAATGCTTTAGGCCAAAGTCCAGTCCGACAGCCTTACCTGTGCGTGGCTGAATATCTGGCCATTCCTGAACAATGGATAGGTAGACATAGAATTCTCCTGCTTTGGTTCTCTTGACCGTGAGGGTTTTAATCGTTCCCGTATAGGGACGATGCTTCACATACTTGTAGGTACGTCCCAAGATGGTAACACGATTGTCCTCATGAAACTTATATCCTGATTGCTTTAGGGTAAAGGATTTGTAGTTTGTTTTTCTGCAAAATTTGGGTGGCGTCTTTCGGCCATATCTGCCTTCCTTGACATGGGTAAAGAAGGCATCATAGGATCGGGCAATACGTTCCGCGATATCCTGGACGGCCTGACTACCGAGCAGGTTCCAATGTGAATATTTCTCCTTGCGTTTCAGACGAGTAAGAAATACCTTCAGTCGATTAGCGGAAAGATGCTTTCCGTACATTCGGTAATACCGGCGGTGCAGGGCAATACAGTGATTCCAGATTTCTGCTGCAGTGTCGATAGCACGGTCCAGATGACAGTTTTGCTTGTTATTGTACAGTTTATACTTGTAAGTCATGCGTACCTGCATAGCGGCAGCTCCTTTTTGAAATAGTTCATTTGTTCAATAACCATTATAGCATACAACTACCAATTCGCAAAGAACTTTTTTCGGAAAGTCATGCACGAAACTACACATCACACAACGTCTTTACAGCGAGAAAACCAAGGGTTCGCTATTATCCCTGGAATTGAATTCCGAGGTTTCCCCGCTCATTTTGATAAGTCAAACACCTGGTTGTTAAGCAATGCCATTAAGTTAAGAAAAAGATTCTATGTCAATAGATGGGGTAGAGGCAAAATAGAATGGCTAAAAATCGTGTCGGAGCGGTAGATCCGACACGATTTTTAGCTGTTACAGAAGAGGATCCTCTTTCTGAAATTATTAAAATTACGCATACCAAAGCATACTCTTTACTTGTCATGCCAAAATTACGAAAAAAGCGCATCTAAAACAGCTCCCTGTCCTAGATACGCTTCATTCACTTGTCTTACTCCTCTTGCCCCGTTGATAACTTAATGACATTGCTGAAAAGCCGGGAGATTTTTCGGTTAGAACAGTTCATCCAGCAGCAGATGATAATTGATCTGCTGCCAGTCTGGGGTGATGTGCAGTTCTTCAAAGAGGGAATTGGGGTCAAAATCGGGATAGACCTTGCCGCCGTAGCTTCCGTTATAGTTGTTCCGCAGGCTCCGCCAGCAAAGGGCGATATCCCGCCATTTTTCTCCAAGGCCGGTATCGCCCACATCCACAAAGCCACGGAATTGGCCATTCTGCAAAAATACACTGGGAAGGCAGTAGTCACCGTGGGTCAGAACCGGTACGGAGGGGACGGGGCTGTTTTCCAGCCAGTGCAGCAGATGCGAGGGGCTTTCAAAGCCCCCGGGGCCGAAGGTTTCCGGTTCCACATTGTCCATGTCCACCAGACCGTTTTCCACCCGCCAGCAGGCTTCCTGCAGGAGTTTGGGTAGCCGTCGGTCCGGGGGCAGCCGGTGGGGTCAGTGTTCCAGAGCAGGCGCAGACCGTCGGCAAGGGCACGAAGAACGGCTTCGGGCTGTTCCAAATATGCCGGGTCGCAGCTCATTTTTCCGGGGATCCGGCTCATCAGCAGGTAGCTTTTCCCATCCATGATCTCATGAAGCAGCACTTTCGGGGTGGGGACACGGTGCTGTAGCCAGCGCATGGTTTCGATATTTTCAGCCGTGTATGGGGTTAATTTTTCAATTTTCAGGACACAGTCGTCATACACGGTGATACAGGAGCCGGACATACCGATATTGTCGGTATGCCCGGTTTTCTCTGCAATATGTGTCCAAATGGATTCGGGTAGATGCATCGCTCATTCCCCCAGAGTATCGTGGACTCTCGCAACGATCTGTGTGATCTGCCGGCGGATGTCTTCATCAAAAGCATCAATGTCGTACTTGGTGAGATAGTCCCAGGAGGAAGGAGGCTCGGTGCGCAGATCCCATTCCAGCGACGGTAATTGAATCGGCGAAAGATCGCATTTTCCATCAGCATTGATTCGTACTGTGATCCCGTCGCACTCAACGAATGCGACGCCATGGCTCAGTTTTATTCCTCTCATCATTGGAGTCCCCCTTTATGTTGGAATCAATTGCTGTGTTGCTTACACCCGCTGTTCGCAGTAGATGCAGCGCCAGTTGCCTTCGATCTGCTTGGCGGCCTGCTGGAGCTCCTGCTCCGTCTGGCAAATGCACTTGGGATTGTGGCATACCTGGTCATAAGTCCAGCCATCGGTGTCAATGGCTTCCCGGATGGGGTCAACCTTGGCTTCCTCCAGCAGCTTCAGAATCAGCGCCATGCGCATGAACTTGCCATTGAGGGTCTGGCGGAAGTAGGCAGCCCGGGGATCGTCATCCACCTTGACGGAAATCTCGTTGACCCGGGGCAGGGGATGCAACACCGCCATATCGGCCTTGGCATGCATCATCTTTTCGGCGGTCAGCACGTAGCTGTCCTTCAGCCGCTGGTATTCGGCGGGGTCATCGAAACGCTCCCGCTGGATTCTCGTCATGTACAGCACATCCAGCTCCGGAATGGCGTCTTCCAGAGAGGTGACTTCGGTGTAGGGAATGCTGTGCTTGTCCAGCACGCCCACACGCACATAATCCGGCAGCATCAGTTCCTTGGGGGAGATCAGCACAAAACGGATATTTTCATAGCGGCTCATGGCCTCAATGAGGGAGTGGACGGTACGGCCGTATTTCAGATCGCCGCACAGGCCGATGGTCAGATTGTTCATGCGACCCATCTCTCTGTGGATGGTTAGCAGGTCTGCCAGGGTCTGGGTGGGATGCTGATGGCCGCCGTCACCGGCGTTGATCACGGGAATTGTGGCAGCACGGCTGGCCACATAAGGCGCACCCTCCTTGGGGTGGCGCATGGCGATGATGTTTGCGTAATTGCTGACGGTCTTGGCGGTGTCAGCCACGCTTTCGCCCTTGGCAGCAGAGGAAGAACTGGCTTCGCTAAAACCCAGCACATTTCCGCCCAGCTCCAGCATGGCGGCCTCAAAGCTGAGGCGGGTGCGGGTGGAGGGCTCGAAGAAAAGGGTGGCCAGGGTCTTGTGACGGCAGGATTCCTGATACTTCTCGGGATGGGCAGCAATATCCTCAGCGGTGGCAATGAGCGCGGCCAGTTCCTCCACGGAAAAATCCAGAATGGAAATGAGACTTCTCATATTATTTTGCTCCGTTTACGGCCAGATAGTTCTTAATGCGGGTGACGTTTTCTTCGTTGGCGGGATCCTCCTCCAGGTACTCGATGATGTCATACACATCGACGACGGAGTACACGGGGAAGCCGAACTGCTCCTCGATCTCCTGCATGGCACCCTTCTCACCCTGACCCTTCTCTTTGCGGTCCACCATGATGAAGGTGGCGATGACCTTGGTGTTTTCCAGGTGGCTCAGGATTTCCATGCTCTCCCGGATGGCGGTACCGGCGGTGATGACATCCTCAATGATGACGATTTCTTCGCCAGCCTGGGGAACATAGCCAACGAAGGTGCCGCCCTCGCCGTGATCCTTCACTTCCTTGCGGTTGAAGAAGAAGGGCAGGTTCAGGCCGTTCTTGGACAGAGCCACGGCAGCGGAAATGGAGAGGCTAATGCCCTTGTAGGCGGGACCGTAGAGAACGGTTTCCTTCTTGCCCAGCTTGTCCATATAGGCCTTGGCGTAGAACTCACCCATCTTGGTGATCTGGTCGCCGGTCTTGATCATGCCGGCGTTGACGAAATAAGGAATCTTGCGGCCGGACTTGGCGGTGAAATCGCCAAACTTCAGAACGCCTGCACTCTGCAGGAATTCAATAAATTCTCTCTTATAAGCTTCCATTTTATATCTCCTTTTCGAAATTCATGTCATTGCGAACCAGCGCGCACACTGGTGTGGACATCCCCTTAAGTTTCCAAAACATCCGGGGGATTGCCACGGCTCTTCGGGCCTCGCAATGACATATTTTTGTTATTACCGAAGTTCCTTCTGGGAGCCGGTGGGGTTCTGGATAGAGTAACCCACATTGACCAGGTGGTCAGCCACACGCTCCAGGCCCATGACGGTGGAGGTGTAGTAGGGACTGTGGGTCACACTGCAGCTGCCCTCGGACAGTCGGGTGTAATGCTGGGCGGTAAGGGCCTTTTTCATTTCGTCTACCTGATCCTCGCATTGGGTCAGCTCCGGCAGACGGGCAAAATTATGATTTTCAAACGCATCCTTTGCCACGGTGAACATGGAAAGCACCGCATTGCACATGGTCTGCAGCTCGGTTTTGGCATTATCGGAGTAAACAAGCTCCTTTTGCCGCATTTCCTGAGCGATGTCAAAGAAATTCACAGCATGGTCGCCGATACGCTCCAGGTCGTTGAGTACGTGGAAATATGCGCCGATGGTGGCTTCGTCGCTGGCGCTGATCTGAGCGGACAGCTTGATGAGGAAGCTGGTGAGCGCGCCGTTGGTAAAGTCGATGATATCTTCGTTTTCGGCAATGGTCTTGCTGTCAGAATTGTTGCCGGTCTGCATAGCCTGGAAGGAAAGTTTTGTGTTTTCCTCAGCCAGGCAGAGCATATAGTCTATTTCCTGCTTCACCTGGGCCAAAGCTACAGAGGGCATGGCCAGCATGTGATCGTCCACAAAACGAAGGGTACGGACCTTTTCTGTGGTTTCCTTTTCTCGAATTATAGCCTTGGAGAAGGTAACCAACTGCTTTACAAAAGGTAACAGCATGAGGGTTGTGGTAACATTGAAGATTACATGGAAGACAGATACCCGCATCTGCAGAGACATGGCATCGCTGCCGGGGAAGAAGGCGGTCAGCAGATCGATTACCGGCTGGCGGAAGATCCAAATAATAGCGGTAAATGCGGCTGTGCCGATGGTATTGAAAGTGAAATGGATCAGGGCAATTCGCTTGGAGTTGGCATTGGCACCGGCGCAGGCCAGCAGCGCGGTAACACAAGTGCCGATGTTAGCGCCCAGCACGATAAACAGAGCCAGATCTAGCTCCATAACGCCGGTGCCCACCATGGTGATGACAACACCGGTGGCGGCGGAGGAACTTTGGATTAGGGCGGTGAAAATTGCACCTACAAAGATCAACAGCAAGGGGAAGTTAATGACGCTGAAGATGTTTGTAAACATCTGCTTAATGAGGGCATTACCGAAAGCATCGGGGCTGCTCATAATTTCCAGACCCACGAAGATCAAACCCAGGCCGCTGCACAGCAGACCAGCCAGCTTGACTTTTTGACTCTTGAAGAAGCCCATCATCACACCGGCAAAACCCAAGAAGTACATGGCCATGTTGAAATAGTCATTTTTCAGGGCTACCAGCACACCGGTGATGGTGGTGCCGATGTTGGCACCCATGATAACGGGAGTTGCCTGCATCAGGGTCATAACGCCGGCGTTGACCAGGCCGATGACCATAACGGAGGTAGCAGAAGAGCTTTGAATGATGGCAGTCACACCTGCACCCACGCCAACACCGGAGAAGCGGTTGCCTACGATTTTGCCAAGCAATCGCTTCATGCCATTGCCGGCGCTTTTTTCCAAGGCATCGCTGAGGAAATTCATACCGACGATAAAAATGCCGACACCGGCCAGCAGCCAAATCATGCTTTGGATCAGCTGCATAATTTCATCTGGGGTAAACATATTCTGTTTTCCTCTCTCTTGTGCGGGGATTAGTCGCAGAATTCCGCTACGCAGCGCTCGTAGGCAGCCACGGGATCAGCGGCGGCGGTGATGGGACGGCCGACCACGATGTAGTCAGAGCCGATCTCCTTGGCCGCAGCGGGGGTCATGACACGCTTCTGATCGCCCACATCGCCGTCAGCAAAGCGGACACCGGGAGTGATGGTCAGGAAATCACGGCCGCAACGGTCATGGACCTTGCCGGCTTCCAGGGGGGAGCAGACAATGCCGTCCAGACCGGATTCAGCGGCGCAGGAAGCATAGTGCATAACCACCTCATCAATGGGGGCATGGATCATCAGATCGTTTTCCATGCTCTCCTGGTCGGTGGAGGTCAGCTGGGTCACAGCAATCAGCAGGGGACGGGTGCCGTCAGGGCGGGTCAGACCTTCCAGGGCGGCCTTCATCATGTTCTTGGTGCCGGCGGCATGCAGGTTGGTGATGTCCACATCCAGACCAGACAGAACAGCCATGGCCTTTTTGACGGTGTTGGGGATGTCGTGCAGCTTTAGATCCAGGAAGATCTTATGGCCACGGGCCTTGATTTCCTTCACGATTGCGGGGCCTTCGGCGTAGTACAGTTCCATGCCGATCTTTACAAAGGGCTTGCGTCCGGTGAACTTGTCCAGAAAATTCAGAGTTGCTTCGCGGCTGGCGAAGTCACATGCTACGATAACGTCCTTTCCCATTAGTGGGCACCTCCAATAATATCTTTCAAATTTTCAATTTTGTACTTCTTCATAACAGCGGGCAGATCCTCGATGATTTTTTTGCAGGCAAAGGGATCCACCAAGTTGGCAGCGCCCACCTCAACGGCAGTTGCACCAGCCAGCATCAGCTCGATCACGTCTTCCGCCTTGCTGACGCCGCCCATACCCACGATGGGGATATTCACGGCTTCGTACACCTGATACACCATGCGAACCGCCAGGGGCAGCAGCGCGGGGCCGCTCATGCCGCCGGTCTTATTGGCGATAATGGGCTTCTTGCGGTTCAGATCAATGCGCATGCCCAGCACGGTGTTAATGAGGCTGACAGCATCGGCGCCACCCTCTTCGCAGGCTTTGGCGATGGCGCAGATATCGGTGACATTGGGGCTGAGTTTCACGATGACGGGCTTGGTGGTGACGGCTTTGACGGCCTGGGTCACTTCCTTGGCCATGGCAGGATCGGTGCCGAAGCTCATGCCGCCACCATGGACATTGGGGCAGGAAATGTTCACTTCCAGCCAGCCTACCTGTTCTTCTTTATCCAGCTTGCGGCAGGTTTCCACATACTGCTCGATGGAGAAACCGGATACATTTGCCATCACCGGCTTGTGGAAGAATTCCTTCATTGACCGTAGCTCGTGGGCAATCACATGATCCACACCGGGATTCTGCAGACCCACAGCATTCAGCATACCGCCGTCAAACTCGGCAATGCGGGGGGTGGGATTGCCGAAACGGGCGTCCAGGGTGGTTCCCTTGAAAGAGAATGTACCCAGAATATTGATGTCATACAGTTCAGCAAACTCCTTGCCGAAACCGAAGGTGCCGGAGGCGGGGATCACGGGATTGTCAATTTCAATGCCGCACAGATTCACGTTCATGCTCATCCGAACACCTCCTCACGGAAAAATACCGGGCCATCCTTGCAAACTCTCTTGTAGCCGGCCTTGGTCTGAATGGTGCAGCCCATGCAGGCGCCAAAGCCGCAGCCCATCCGCTCCTCAAAGGAGTACTGGCCGGAGGTCTGCATCACATTTTCCATTGCCTTAAACATCGGCATGGGGCCGCAGGAGTAGAAATAAGTGTAGCTGAGAGTCTTGACCACATCGGTGACAAAACCCTTGGTGCCCACGCTGCCGTCAGCGGTGGCGATGTAAACCTCTGCACCCAGTGCCTTGAATTCTTCAGCCAGGAAAATTTCGCTGGCTACATTGAAGCCCAGCACCACTTGGGGGTGTTTGCCCTGTGCGATCAGCTTTTTACACAGGTTATACATGGGGGGCACGCCCACGCCGCCGCCCACCAGCACCGGACGGTCGCCGGAGCGGGAGGTGTCGTAGCCGTTGCCCAGGCCGGTCAGCACATCCAATTTGGTGCCAATGGGCAGGGAAGCCATGATTTCGGTGCCACTGCCCACAACTTTGTAGATGAGGGTGAGTGTCTTTTCGTCATAATCGCAGACGGAAATGGGGCGGCGCAGGTATTTTTCAGGTAGCCGCAGGTCTACGAATTGACCACAGTTTGTGATGGCGGAGGTATCGCCCTCCAGAACCATCTTGTATACCACATCCGTCAGCGCTTCGTTGCTGACGATGGTGAAAATGCTTTGTTTCATCGGAACTCCTTTCTACAATAGTGTCATTGCGAACCAGCGCGCACGCTGGTGTGGCAATCTCCTAAGGTTTCCGAAAAGTCCGGGGGATTGCCACGGGCCTGTCGGCCCTCGCAATGACAGATATTTGTTAAGCGTCAATGGTAGAAATGGTCAGCGTGGTCTCTTCCAGCACATCCAGCAGGGCGCTGACGGTGTCGAGAGAAGTGAACAGGGAAACATTGTTCTCCGTGGCCACCTGGCGGATCTGGGTACCGTCGGACTCGCTGTCGCCGGGATCCCGGGTGTTGATGATATAGGCGATATGACCCTGACGCAGGGCGTTGGGGATCTCCTCGCTGCCGTTGCTGATCTTCTCCAATGCGTGGGTGCGGATGCCGTTTTCCTTCAGGAAGCGGGCAGTGCCCCGGGTGGCTTCAATGTTGAAGCCCAGCTGGTAGAACCGGCGGATCAGAGGCAGAGCCTCTTCCTTATCCTTATCGGCGATGGTGGCCAGCACTGTGCCGTAGTTCTGCAGGTGCATACCGGAGGCCTGCAGGGCCTTATACAGAGCACGGGTCATGGTACGGTCATAGCCGATGGCTTCGCCGGTGGACTTCATTTCGGGGGACAGGTAAGCGTCCAGACCACGCAGCTTGTTGAAGGAGAAAACAGGGGCCTTCACATAGTAGCGCTGCTTTTCCTCGGGGTAGATGTCAAAAATGCCCTGTTCTTTCAGAGATTTGCCCAGGATGACTTCGGTGGCGATATCAGCCAAGGAGTAACCGGTGGCCTTGCTCAGGAAGGGGACGGTACGGGAGGAGCGGGGGTTGACCTCAATGATGAACACATTGTCATCCTTGTCCACGATGAACTGGATGTTAAACAGACCCACGATGCCGATGCCCAAGCCCAACTTCTTGGCGTACTGCAGGATCTGACCCTTGACCTTGTTGGAAATGGAGAAGGGAGGATACACGGAGATGGAGTCGCCGGAGTGGACACCGGTGCGTTCCACCAGTTCCATGATACCGGGCACGAACACATCCCGGCCGTCGCAGATGGCGTCGATCTCTACTTCACGGCCCTCGATATACTTGTCGACCAGAACGGGCTTGTCCTCGTCGATCTCAACAGCGGTACGCAGGTAGTTGCGCAGTTGCTGCTCGTTGGCCACGATCTGCATGGCCCGGCCGCCCAAAACGAAGGAAGGACGCACCAGTACGGGATAGCCGATCTCAGCGGCGGCAGCGATGCCGTCCTCGATCTTAGTCACAGCACGGCCCTTGGCACGAGGGATGTTCAGCTCGTTCAGCAGGTTTTCGAAAGCGTTGCGGTCCTCGGCCTTGTCAATGGCGGTGCAATCGGTGCCGATGATCTTGACACCCCGGTCGGTCAGAGGCTGGGCCAGGTTAATGGCGGTCTGACCACCCAGGGAGGCAATGACGCCGTCGGGCTTTTCGAACTCGATGATGTTCATCACATCTTCGGGAGTGAGGGGCTCAAAGTACAGCTTGTCAGCGGTGGTGTAGTCAGTGGAAACGGTTTCGGGGTTATTGTTGATGATGATGGCTTCGTAACCGGCGTTCTTAATGGTCATCACAGCATGGACGGTGGAGTAGTCGAATTCCACACCCTGACCGATACGGATGGGACCGGCGCCCAGCACCACGATCTTCTTCTTTTCCGTCAGAAGGGAGGTGTTTTCACCGGTGTAGCTGGAGTAGAAGTAGGGGATATAGGCACCTGTGTGGCAGGTGTCCACCATGCGGTAGGCGGGGAAGAGGTTATTGGCCTTGCGCAGGTTGTAAACCTCGATCTCCTTCATGTTCCAGAGCTTGCCGATGAACTTGTCGCCAAAGCCCATCTTCTTGGCTTCCATCATGATTTCCAGGTTGCCTGCATTGGCGGCCAGCTTCTTTTCCATGGCCACGATCCGCTCCACAGCCTCCAGGAAGTAGGCGGTGATCTGGGTGATGTTGTGGATGGTTTCCACAGTTTCGCCCCGGCGCATCAGTTCAGCGATGGCGAAGATATTGTCGTCTCGGAACTGCTTGATGTATTCCAGCAGCTCCTCGGTGGTCTTGGTGTCGAACTTGGGCAGATGGAAGTGGCAGCAGCCGATTTCCAGGCAGCGGGCGCCCTTCAGCAGAGCCTCTTCCAGGTTGGAACCGATGCCCATCACCTCGCCGGTGGCCTTCATCTGGGTGCCCAGCAGGTTGGTGGCGGAGGCAAACTTATCGAAGGGGAAGCGGGGCAGCTTGGCGATCACATAGTCCAGGCGGGGCTCGAAAGCGGCGTTGGTGTTGGCGATCTTGATGTCCTCCAGTGCCATGCCCACGGCAATCTTGGCGGTGACCCGGGCGATGGGGTAGCCGGAAGCCTTGGAAGCAAGGGCGGAGGAACGGGAAACGCGGGGGTTGACCTCGATGAGGTAGTATTCAGAGGTGGTGGGATGCTTTGCAAACTGCACATTGCAGCCACCCTCGATCTTCAGCTCGCGGATGATCTTAATGGCGGAATCGTTGAGCATTTTTTCGTCTTCTTTGCTGAGGGTCATGATGGGAGCAACCACCAGGGAGTCGCCGGTGTGGACGCCCACGGGGTCGATGTTTTCCATGCCGCAGATGGTAATGGCATGGTCATTGGAGTCACGCATGACTTCAAACTCGATCTCCTTATAGCCCTTAACGGACTTTTCAATCAAAACCTGATGCACGGGGGAGAGTTTGAAAGCGTTCAGACCTACCTCCACCAGCTCTTCTTCGCTGTAAGCGAAGCCACCGCCGGTGCCGCCCAGGGTGAAGGCAGGACGCAGAACCACAGGATAGCCGATCCGCTTGGCAGCTTCCTTGGCTTCTTCGATGGAGTAGGTGATTTCGGAGGGAATAACAGGCTCGCCGATGGACTGGCACATTTCCTTGAACAGCTCTCTGTCCTCAGCCCGCTCGATGGAGGCGGAGGAGGTGCCCAGCAGCTTCACCCGGCACTCCTTCAGAATGCCCTTCTTTTCAAGCTGCATGGCCAAATTCAGACCGGTCTGACCACCAATGCCGGGGACGATGGCATCGGGACGCTCATAGCGGATGATCTTGGCGATGTATTCCAAAGTCAGAGGCTCCATATACACCTTGTCGGCAATAACGGTGTCGGTCATGATGGTGGCGGGGTTACTATTGCACAGCACCACTTCGTAGCCCTCTTCCTTCAGAGCCAGGCAGGCCTGAGTACCGGCGTAGTCAAACTCGGCAGCCTGGCCAATGACGATGGGGCCGGAGCCGATGATCAGAATTTTCTTGATGTCTGTTCTCTTTGCCATATCTATATTCCTCCGTAGATGTTATTTTCTGTATTGGTAGACGATTTTTCCATTGCAGACAGTCAGCATACATTTGCCGTTGACCTGCCAACCCGCAAAGGGGGTGGCTTTGCCCATGGAAACAAAATCGTTGGGGTCAATTTCATACTGGGCATCCAGATCCCAAATGCTGAAATCCTCACCCAGAGGCAGGTTAAAGCGCTTTCTGGCATTCCAAACCAGCAGATCCATCAGCCTGTCCATGGTGATGGTGCCGGGTTTGACCAGGTGGGTGTAGCAGATGGGGAAGGCGGTTTCAATGCCCACCACGCCAAAGGCGCTCTTTTCCAGACCCTTGGCTTTTTCCTCGGCAGAGTGGGGGGCGTGGTCGGTGGCGATCATATCGATGGTGCCGTCCACGATGCCCTCTACCAAAGCATCCCGATCTTCTCGAGAACGCAGGGGCGGGTTCATCTTGAAACGGCCATCTTCCTGCAGGAAGCTGTCATCCATCACCAAATAGTGTGGGCCGGTTTCGCAGGTGACATTCACGCCCTTACGCTTAGCCTGACGGATGATGTCCACACTTTCCTTGGTGGAAATGTGGCACACATGATAGGCGCAGCCGATTTCTTCCACCAAACGCAAATCCCGGGCGATCTGTGCCCATTCGCTCTCGGAGCAAATGCCCCGGTGGCCATGCTGCTTGGCGTAGTCGCCTTCGTGAATATATCCGCCGCGGAGTAACTCGTTGACTTCGCAGTGGGCCACAATGGGCAGACCCAGTTTCTTGGCTTTTTCCATGGCGGCGCGCATCATGTCCTCGCTCTGCACGCCCCGGCCATCGTCGGAGAAACCGGCCACATGGGGGGCCATGCCATCCAGATCGGCCAGCACTTCGCCTTTTTCTCCTATAGTGATGGCACCGTAGGGATAAACATGGATGCAGGCACCATCTTTAATCAGTTGCATCTGTTGGTTCAGATGCTCGATGCTGTCGGGCACGGGATTCAGGTTGGCCATGGTGCAAACCGCGGTGTAGCCACCCCGGGCAGCGGCGGTGGAGCCGGTCACTATGGTCTCTTTATAAGAAAAACCCGGCTCACGGAAATGCACATGCACATCACAAAAGCCGGGAAAAACAGCGTATTTAGAAGAATTGAGGGCACGAAGGCCGTCGTTGGAAAGAATAGAAGAAACAGAAACACCAAGGCGGTCATTTTCATTGATATGGACCAAATTAACATTCAGCTTTTCCATGGTATTTTCCTCCTTTTTGACATAAAGAA
Organism: Faecousia sp.; assembly: GCA_045124575.1. Classification (GTDB taxonomy): domain Bacteria; phylum Bacillota; class Clostridia; order Oscillospirales; family Oscillospiraceae; genus Faecousia. The sequence goes on along the minus strand of JBGVMD010000085.1, from coordinate 13,894 downwards.
AGGCCAAAACCGGAGTTTTCCGGAAGGCCGCGGGAAATTATAGCACAAGCCGGGGGGGTTGTCAAGGTTAAACCTTAAAAAAGTGCCATCCAAATTTATTCAATTTGGATGGCACAATGTGCAGACAAAGATTTAGTTGGTGTAGTTATCAAAGTAGCCCTGTACCAAGATGACAGGGGTGCCCTTGTCGCCGGAGCCGGAAGTCAGGTCGCACAGAGAACCAATCAGGTCCGTCAGGCGGCGGGGGGTGGTACCCTGGGAGGCCATATTGCCCACCAAGCTTCCGTCCTTGCTGCGAATAGCGCCTTCAATGGCCTTCTTCAGTTCCTCGCCAGACAGATCGGCGAAGTCATTGTCGGCCAAATACTTCAGCTTCAGCTCGTTGGGGGTGCCCTCCAGGCCGGGGGTGTGGGCAACGGAAACACTGGGATCAGCCAGTTCCCAAATCTGACCCACGGGATCCTTGAAAGCGCCGTCGCCGTAGACCATCACCTCAATGTGCTTGCCGGTGCGCTCCAGGAAACGGTTCTGGATGTCCATCACCAGATCACGGCAATCTCTGGGGAAGAGCTTGACGGTGTTTTCTGTGGATTTGTTGGAGCCCAGCAGGCCGAAACGCTCGTTGTAGCCATTGCCATCGATGCTCTCGGTCAGGATATTGTCCAAACCGCAGACACGCTCTGCGCCGGCGGCCAGCAGAAGACGGCGGGTACGGGCACGGGAGTGAATGTCGCAGTGCAGAACATTTTTGGTATAGTTCAGGATGGTCCGGCAGTCGTTGGCGAAGATGACCTCCACCTCGGCGCCCATTTCACGAATCAGACCGGAGTAGTAGTCCACATAGTCCACACCGGTGAAGGGGTGGGCATTGGTGCCAAACAGGCTGCGGTACTGCTCCAGGGTCAGCACATCGGAGTAGGGGTTGACACCGGCTTCATCCAACTGGTCCAGGCTCACCAGAGCGTTGCCCACTTCGTCGGAGGGGTAGGACAGCATCAGCACCACTTTTTTAGCACCTGCGGCAATGCCACGCAGGCAGATAGCGAAACGGTTGCGGGACAGAATCGGGAAAATGACACCAATGGTCTCGCCGCCCAGCTTGGCGCGGACATCAGCGGCAATGGCATCCACAGTGGCGTAGTTACCCTGGGCGCGTGCTACCACGGATTCGGTGACAGCAACCACATCCCGGTTATTCAGACCGAAACCTTCGCTCTGAGCGGCATCCAGCACACTGTCTACCACGATCTGCGCCAGGTCATCGCCTTCCCGGATAATGGGGCAGCGAATGCCACGGGAGGTAGTTCCGATTTTTCTTTCCATAGTAAAACCTCATTTCTGCTGCCCGCAGACAAGGGGCAGGGAGATCCCAATACATAGATTGAGGGGGGTGAGACCCAAAAATCCCACCCTATTATTATAGGGGAAGACCTGTCCAAAAAGCAAGAATTTTTTTAAAAAAATTTTCCCTTTTTTGAAAAAGTCGTTACATCAGCGTTTCCAGGTGGAGCGGGATAAAAGAACCAAAATGGGGAATATCTCAAGACGGCCGGCCAGCATGCCGAGGCTTAACACGAATTTGCTCAAACCGCTGTAGCCGGCAAAATTGCACATGGGCCCCACTGCTTCGAAACCGGGGCCGATGTTATTGAAGGTGCAGATAACGGCGGAGAAATTGGTGCCAATGGAGTAACCATCCAGGGAGATGATCAGAAATACCACCACAATGATTACCGCATAGGCGGCTAAATAGGCATTGGTATTGGCGAGAATCCTTTCATGGACGACGGAATCGTTATTTCGGATCACCTGCACCTTGCGGGGATTGAGCATTTGGCGAATGTTTCGCCGCAGGCCTTTCATGAGCAGCATCATGCGGGCCACCTTTAATCCGCCACCGGTGGAACCAGCACAGGCACCGATGACCATCAACCCAAGCAAAATGGCTTTGGAGAAGCTGGGCCATAGGTCAAAGTCCACAGTGCAATAGCCGGTGGTGGTGATGATGGAGCCAACCTGGAAGGCAGCGTGGCGGACGGTTTCTTCCAGTGAACTGTACATGCCACGAATATCCAACACGATCAGCACAATGGCACCGAGAATGATGGATAGGTACATCCGCAGCTCCTGATCCTTGAAGACGCTTTTGAACTGGCGCAGCAGCAACAGATAAAAACAGCTAAAATTGATGCCAAAGAGGATCATAAAGACGGTAGTCACATTCTGCAGGTAAGGACTGTAACTGGCTAAGGAATCGTTTTTGATACCGAAACCGCCAGTGCCGGCAGTGCCGAAGGCGGTGCACACCGCCTCAAACAGGGGCATTTTTCCCAACAAAAGGAAAATAATGTCTAAAACCGTCATGCCAATATAAATAATATAAAGGATGGAGGCGGTCGTTCGCATTTTGGGCACCAGCTTGCCCACATCCGGGCCGGGGGATTCAGCCCGCAGCAGATGCAGGGTAAAACCTTTGCCTGCATCGCCGGTAAAGGCCAGCAGGAACACCAGTACACCCATACCGCCCAGCCAGTGGCTGAAGGATCGCCAGTAGAGGATGCCGCGGCTCAGCTTTTCTACCTCGGGTACGATGGAAGAACCGGTGGTGGTAAAGCCGGAGACCATCTCAAAAAAAGCGTCGATCCAGACCGGAATCTCCCGGGAAAACCAGAAGGGCAGACTGCCGAAAAGACTTAGCACGATCCAGCTGATACCCACGCACACAAGACCTTCCTTGGCGTAGAAGGCGCTGGGTGCCCCTTTGCAGAGCAGGAACAATGTGCCGGATACCAGCGCCGTCAGGGCAATTGCAGCAAAAAAGCTCCACATGGTGTTGTATTCGCTGTAGCCTAGGCTGATAAAGCCGGCGGGCAGCATGAAGATTGCCTCAACCAAGAGGATCTGGGCAATGAATTTGCCCATCATTTTGTAATTCATAACATCCTCCTCTTATGCGAAGATGTCGTTGATCTGGCGAAGACTGCCACGGCGGCTGGTGACGGCCACAATGGTATCGCCTTCCAGGAAGATGGAGTTACCACCGGGGATCTCGGTGACGGAACCGTGGGTGATGCTGACCAACAGCACACCGTCCCGCAGCCGGATATCCTTCAGGGGAATGGATTGGTATTGGGTGTGCTGATCCACCCGGAATTCCACCGCTTCTACCTGGCCGTCGGCGATGGAGTGGACGCTTTCGGCGGTGCCGCTGTGGTTACTCATGGCCCGGACATAACGGATGATATTGTCACAGCACAGCTCGCGGGGAGAGACCACGCTACCCAGGGACAGATTGTTGCTGATGCTGCGGTTTTCGGTGTGACCCAGCTTGGTAATCACATGGGGGACGCCTCGGGTGTTGGCATAGAGGGAGATGATCATATTCAGCTCATCAATGCCGGTTAAGGATACCAGTGCGTCACAACCGGTGAGACCGTGTTCTTCCAGCAAGGATTTGTCGGTGGCATCTCCACACAGCACGGTGGCATCGGGGAGTGCCGTGGCCAGCTGCACGCAACGGCCATAGTCGTTTTCAATGATGCTGACGTCAATGCCGTCTTTGCACAAAAGCTCAGCCAGATACAGACTAACCCGGCCACCGCCGCACAGCAGCACCTTGCGGACCTTGCGGGTGACGATGTTCAAATTCTTCAGCAGGGTGGAAAGGTTGATGGTGGGGGCGGTGACAAAGATACGGTCACCCTCCCGCAGTACGAAATTACCGCCGGGGGTGATAGCGTCTCCGTCCCGCAGAACGGCACACACCAGCACTTTGCACTTGACGATGCTGTTGAGGTTGTTCAGCAGCACATTGCGCAGTTTGCTGTCTTTGTCCACCCGCAGCTCCACAATGGCGGTGCGGCCCTTGGCAAAAGTATCCCGCTGTAGAAAGCCGGGCAGCCGCAGCAGATTCTCAATTTCACGGGCGGCCTGCTTTTCCGGGTTGACGGAAAGCGACAGAGCAAAAACATCCCGCATGGCATAGATCTGCTGGGTGTATTCGGGATTGCGGATGCGGGCGATGGTATGCAGATTGGCGTTCAGACCATGGGCTGTGGTGCAGCACAGCAGATTGACCTCGTCCTGGCTGGTGGCGGCGATCAAGAGATCCGCATCCGCCACGCCTGCCTGCTGCAGCACCGGCATGGAGGCGCAGTTTCCCTGCACACCCAGTACATCGAACTCCTCACACACATCGGCCAAAACGTCGGCATTGGAGTCAATGAGGGTTAGATTGTATCCTTCTTCGGCCAGACGGCGGGCTAGGGTGGTGCCAACCTTGCCGTTACCGGCAATGATAATATTCATAAAGCCTCCCGGTTGAGAAAATTAGAATTATTAAGATATTATACCACTCTTTTCGGTATTTGGCAATAAAAAAATAGCCCTGTGTCCCGTATCGTAAAATGTGTGAAAAATGCCGTTCAATGAAACACGGAGGGGCCGTTTCGGGCTCCTCCGTGTCATGTAGCATGTATTGGTTATAACCTTGCCAGCTTGGCGGTGTGGGCAATGACAATCAGATCCATGTTTTTCTGCAGCGGCATTTGGGGATCAATGTCCACATTCACTTGCTGATCGATGCGGATGGCAACGATGTTAAAACCGTATTTTTTGCGCAGGTTCAGTTCGATGAGATTTTTACCTACCCATTCGTCCTTCACATCCAGCTCTACCATTGAAACATCCTGGGAGAGGGAGATCATGTCAATGAAGCCGGAGCTGAGCAGATTCTTGGCCAGGCGGATGCCGGATTCGTTTTCGGGGAAAACCACTTTGTCGGCGCCCACCCGCAGCAAGATCTTCTGCTGCATCTCGTTGGCACACTTGGCGATCACGGTGCCAACGCCCGCGTCCTTGCATAGGGTAACAGCCATGACGCTGGCTTCCAAATTGCCTGCCATGCAGACAACGACCGTGTCGATATTGCTAATGCCCAGCCGGTCGATCACATCGGCATCTGTGATGTCGGCGCATTTGCAAACGGGCAGATGGGCAGCGGCCTCTGTAACGATTTTCGAATCCAGGTCAACGGCGATAACTTCCCTGCCGTTCTCTATCAATTCCTTGGCCACGGCCATTCCGTAACGGCCCAGGCCGAAAACAGCGTATGTCTTCTTTTTCTGCATAGGTATTCTCCTTTAACCGATGATGATTTCCTCTTCGGGATCGGATATGACATTTTGACTTTCACTCTTGCTGCCCAGGGCTACTGCCAGGGAGATGGGCCCCACCCGGCCAAAGTACATGGTCGCGATGATCACTAGCTTTCCCCAAAGATTGAGGCTGGCGGTCAGATTTCTGGACAGACCCACCGTTGCAGTGGCGCTGACGGTTTCATAGAGAATATCCAGGGCGGGCGCGTCCGTGCAGGCAGCCAGTGCGATGGTGGAAAACAGAAGGATGGTCAGGAAAGAACAGACTACAGCCACAGCTTTACGGATAGAATCGTAAGAGATAGTCCGCTGGAAAATGGCAGGTTGGTGCTTGTTGCGGATGGTAGACAGGGCAGAGCACAGCAAGGTGACGGCGGTCACAGTCTTGATGCCGCCGGCAGTACCGACGGGAGAGCCACCGATGACCATCATAATCAGCGAGGTAAAGGCACCGGCGTTGGTCAGATTTTCCTGGGGAACACTGGCAAAGCCGGCGGTGCGGGTTGTGACGGATTGAAAGAATGCAACCTGTATTTTGTCAAACAGTGACAGGTTTCCGATGGTCAGCGGATTATTGTACTCCGTCACCAGCAGCAGAAATCCGCCGCCAAAAATGAGGACGAAGGTGGAGACGATGGCGATCTTGCTTTGCAGGGTCAAATGCCGAAAAAACTTTCGGTTGCGGCGGCTGCGGCTCCTGGCCACCCGCAGCACATCCCACCATACGATATAGCCAATGCCGCCCAAAATGATCAGCAGGCAGGTAACGAGGTTGATGAGTGGGTGGGTGGCATAGTCGCACAGGCTGTTAGGCCCCAGAATGTCAATGCCGGCATTACAGAAAGCGGAAACCGCATTAAAAATGGAGATCCAAACGCCCCGAAGACCAAATTTCGGGACAAACACCGTCATATAAAGCAGCGCACCGGTTAGTTCCACCGCAAAAGTGCCGGAAAGAACATTTTTTACAAATTTTGCCAGCCCGGACATGGTGTTGAGATTGAAGGCATCCTGGATCAGCAGCCGGTCGCCGATGCCCATTTTGCGGTTGAGCAGCATCATGAGTCCCGACATCACGGTGATAATGCCCAAACCGCCGATCTGGATCAGCACCAGGATCACTCCATGACCAAAGGTGCTCCAGGTGGAAACGGTGGGCACCGTGACCAAACCCGTGACGCAGGTGGCGGTGGTGGCGGTAAACAGTGCATCGATATAGGGCACAGACACACCGTCGGCAGCGCTGATGGGCAACGACAGCAGCAGGCTACCCAGTATAACGGTGGCCAGAAATGAAAGCAGAATGATCTGCGTGGTGGACAGAGATCTCTTTTTCTTCCGAGCCATAACATCAATTTCCTTCTTAATGATTTGCCGGGAGATATCATTGGCAAGTCTATTATATCATAGCGTCCATGGTATTTGCAACGGCAATCTTTGGCCTGAAGTTCCCATTTGGGTGGAAATGCCCTAAGATTTTAGCCTCTTTTGGGCGGGGTTGTTGAGAAGTTTGCCATCCTCCGCAAAACGGGAGCCGTGGCAAGTGCAGTCCCAGCTTCTTTCTTGAGGGTTCCATTTCAGCGCACAGCCCATGTGAGGACAGCGGGGAACGGTGGGCCGCAGTAAGTTGAGCACGGATTCGGCGCCGTTAATAGCTAATTGCGGCTTCAGAATGCTGCGGGAAGGGGAGAAAACCTCCGCCCAGGGGTTTTCTCGTTCCAACACCAGATCCGTCAGAATCCGGGCGGCGGCCATGGAACCGGTCATGCCCCATTTGTTGAAGCCGGTGGCAACAAACAGGTTGGGGGTGTTTCTGGAATACTGCCCGATATACGGCACACCATCCAGGCTGATACAATCCTGGGTTGCCCAGCGGGCGATCTCCTGGGCTTGTGGATAGGCCCGGGCGGCGAAGGCGGACAGTTCCTTCCAACCACCGCCCTGCTTGCCGGTGCGGTGTCCGCCACCCCCCAGCAGCAATTGATTCCCGAAGGCCCGTAGCGACAGACTGTTTTCTTCGCTGCCAATATACATGCCCCCGGGAAAATTCGCATTTTCCAGTGCCAACACATAGCTGCGGTGCTGATAAAGTTTCAAAAAGTAGCTGCCATGTCGGTTTAGGAAGGGAAAATGGGTCGCTACAATTACTTTTTCTGCCCGAATGCGGCCATGGTCTGTGATGGCGGTGGTTCCTTCCATGACCCGCACCGGGGTGTTTTCGTAAATGGGCAGATCCCGGGCGATATGGGCGGCAAATTCTAAGGGGTGGAACTGGGCCTGATGGCGGAATTTGACAGCGCCTACGGTGTGAAAGGGCAGGGGCAGATCTTCCTTTAGTCCGGCTGGATAGCCCAGCAGGTGCAGGGCGTGGACTTCCTGTTCCAAGGCCTGCCGATCATCCAGAGAATAGACAAAGGCGGACTGGGACTCAAAATGACAGGGAATATCTTTACAAAGGGTGTGAAAATCCGTCACGGCCTGCTGGTTGGCCTGCAGGTACATTCCCGCCTTTTCACGGCCCAGTTTGTGCAGCAGTTTGTGATAGATCAGGCCGTGCTGCGAGGTGATCTTGGCGGTGGTGTTTTGGGTTACACCGCCGCAGATGCGCCCGGCCTCTACCAGTAGCACATCTGCCCCGGCTTGTTTTAGCCGAAAAGCGCATAGCAGACCGGCCATGCCGCCGCCGATGATCAGAATTTGGGTGGTTTTGTCACCCTGTAACCTGGGAAATTGGGGCAGGGCAGTTTCTGCCCAAATGGAGTTTAACATTTTCATCACCGCTGGGATTCTGCACACTCCGGCGGGAAAATATACAAAAACGAGGCAGCGGTTTTCGCTGCCTCGTTGGAGATATGCCGTTTAGGAGAACAGGGGAGTCAGCGCATCCGACAGCTCGTTCTTCTGCTCTTCAGCCTCGGCAATGTCCTTGCCCAGGGTGGTGTAGTAGGCCTTGATCTTGGGCTCGGTGCCGGAGGGACGGACGATGACGGTGGCGCCGCCTTCCAGACCGTACACCAGCACATTGGCACTGGGCAGGCCGGTTTCCTCGGTCTTCTGATAGTCGGTGACCTTTACCACATCATAGCCGCCGATGGCGTGAGGAGGATTGCTCCGCAGGAAAGCCATAATGCCAGCCATCTTGTCCATGCCACTGAGGCCGGGGAACTCGAAGGAGTCCACCTTGTTCAGGTATCTGCCGTACTGGGCGTAGATCTCTTCCATACGCTGCTTGACGGAAGAACCGATGGAGCGGTAGTAAGCAGCCATTTCGCAGATCAGCATGGAAGCCACAACAGCGTCCTTGTCCCGGACATAGGGACCGGCGAGATAACCGTAGGACTCTTCAAAGCCCAGAATGAAGCGCTCCACTTCGCCCTTTGCTTCCAGACCCGCAATCTGATCGCCGATCCACTTGAAGCCGGTGAGCACGCTGCGCATTTCCACACCATAGTGGGCGGCAACGGCATCGGCCAGAGGGGTGGAAACCAGGGACTTGACTGCCACGGGGTTGGCGGGCATGGTGCCCTTTTCAATGCGGCCGGCGCAGATGTAGTCCAACAGCAGAACGCCCACTTCGTTGCCGCTGACCAGCTCGTAGCTGCCGTCGGGACACTTCATGGCGATGCCCACACGGTCGGCATCGGGGTCGGTGGCCAGCATCAGATCGGCACCGGACTGCTTAGCCAGCTCCAGGCCCAGCCGCAGAGCCTCGAAAATTTCGGGGTTGGGATAGGGGCAGGTGGGGAAGTTGCCGTCGGGATACTTCTGCTCGGGGACGATGGTAATGTCATCAATGCCGATGTCGTTCAGAATGCGGGTCACAGGCACCAGACCGGAGCCGTTCAGGGGGGAGTAGACCAACTTCAGACCGGCGGTTTTGCACAGGCCGGGACGGACCTGGCAGGCCTTGATGGCGTCGTACAGACCTTCCTTGCAATCATCACCCACATATTCGATGAGACCCTGGGCAATGCCTTCCTCAAAGGAGATGCGCTTGGCACCCTCCAGAATGTCGGTGCTCTGAATCTCAGCATAGACCACAGCGGCGGCGTCATCGGTCATCTGGCAGCCGTCGGGGCCATAGGCCTTGTAGCCGTTGTACTTGGCGGGGTTATGGGAAGCGGTGACCATAATGCCGGCATTGGCCTTATAGTAGCGGGTGGCGAAAGACAGAGCGGGTACGGGCATCAGGGCATCATAGATGCGGACCTTAATGCCGTTGGCAGCCAGCACGCAGGCGGCTTCCTTGGCGAATACATCGCTCTTGATACGGCTGTCATAGGAAATGGCAACCAGCTGATTGCCGCCCTGGGTCTTAACCCAGTTGGCCAGGCCCTGGGTGGCCTGACGGACCACATAGATGTTCATGCGGTTGCTGCCTGCACCTAGCACGCCCCGCAGGCCGGCGGTGCCGAACTTCAGGCTTACTGCAAAACGGTCTTTGATCTCGGCTTCGTCACCTGCGATCTTTGCCAGTTCAGCGGTCAGATCGGAATCTTCCAGGGGGAACTCATTCCAGCGCTTGTAGTCATTCATGTACATAGAGGGTCACCTATCCTTATTTATTATCCGCAAGGGGATGATTTTGAATATATTCCTCCAAAATACTGGCGGCCAGCAGAACCAAACGGGCGCAAGGGCGCTGGGCATAGTATTCGGCGGTACGGGGGGTGGGTGCGGGATCGGAGGGAGGATTTTTCAGAATATCCCGGCAGACGATGCTACCGGCCTTCTCCCGGAATTGGGCGCACATGGCCTGTACATCCGCGTAGACATCCAGCTGATTGTCGGCATTGGGTACTTCGTAGCCGTAGAGCATGCCATATACCATGCACATGCCGCTGACTGCGCCGCAGACCTCCCGCTGTCTGCCGAAACCGCCGCCAAAGGGGGAAGCCATTTTTGCAGCCTGTGCCTGGGTCAACCCGGTCACATCACAAAACGCCACAGCCACAGCCTGGGCGCAGTTATAGCCCTGGCAGAATAACTGGGCAGCCAATTCTGGTCTTGTCATAGAGATATACCTCCATTTTTCTTTTATCTTATCACACCCGTAATGCGGATGCAAACCTTATTTTCCGGTTTTTGAGAAAAATCCCCCTGCGGTTGCAGGGGGATTTGCCAATTTTAGGTTATTGCCTGTTAGCTTTTTTGCGTTCTTTCATTATGGCGGGCAAATGGGTAATCGTGATGGCAAACAGGCCGATGCCCACCAGTGTCAGGAAATAGCACAGCCAGCCGTTGTTCAAATTCAGAAGGGGAAGACCGTCTGCCGGAGGACGCACCACAAACCAGAAATTGGTATCGTACACAGACAGGGCGCTGTTGACCCAAATCATCAAAAACAGCATGCCGCCCAGTACTTTTAGGTTCCGCAGATAGGCCTGCAGTCCCAAATCCACCTGCCGGGTCAGCAGCAGATGCAGTGCCCACCACAAAAGGCCGGCGTGGTACAGAAAGCACTGGTAAGCGTAGGGCTTGGCGAAGTTGACACCGGAGGTAGCCATTAAAATGGCCAGCACACCGCCCCACAGTCCAACGGGCACACACAGAGAGGCCACCTTGCTGACCTGGGTCTCGTGCTTGGAAAAGGCACAGAAGAAAACAAGGGAAATTAGAATGGAGCAAAGGTGCAGCGGCAGGGCACCGGGCTCCAGCACACCGCCGCCACCGGGGGCGTCTTCGATGTGGGTAAAGATCTTGCAGATCTCGCTGCCGGCGGCAATCAGCGCCATCACAAGGGAAGCCTGCCTGCGGGAGAATTTGAATTTCAGGGAGATGAGCAGAAGCAGGCCAATCATGACCGCACAGATGCCCATCCAAATAAAATGGTTCGTTGTGAACATGGTTAGTTACATACCTCTTTTTGTATTTGTTTCTGTCGGTGGATCAAACGGTAAATGCCCTCGGTGGCCCAGAAGGGCAGGAAAATCTGCACCAGGACGCCCAGGAAGGGATAGAGATTGGGGATGGCCCGGTAGAGCGCTTTGATCACACCGATGTTCAGCGGTTTTGAAATGTACATATAGTTTTCGGCCGTCAGCAGATTGATGGCGTAGGCCGCCAATCCGATGGTTCCCATCATCAGGGCAAAGAGCCGGAAGTGATTTGCAGTGGGGGCGTAAATGCCACGCATTACAATCAAGATGCCCACATAGATCATGCTGCCGTGATACAGCATGGTCCGCAGGCACATGAAATGGTAGATGGGGTAGCGGGGAATGCAGGCACTGGGGTAGGCAAAAAAGGCCAGTGCGCCCACGATGCCGCCATAAAACAGGAATGACAGGCCCATGTCCTGCATGTTTCTGTTGTTGCTGAGAGCCATCACCAGTGCATACATATAGCAGGAACAGAAGTACAGGGGGATCCACTCCACTTCATCCAAACCGTAGGTCAGGCCGATGAACAGCATTTTGATGACTTCAGTGGAGATGGAGAAGATGGCGGCGATGATCAGCACCGTTCTGACAGTTCGTTTGGTCATGTGACGGCTGAGAAACAGGCCCAGACCCACCAAGGTCAGGGCGATGACCAGCGCCAGAATATAGGTAGGACTCCACATGCCACAGGCGATGGATTTGTCAGCAGGAGAGAACATGGTAGATCCTTTCTAAGAATGTTTTATGAAGAGAATATAACACAATTGTTAAGATTTGTAAATATTTATTAAAGAATTTACAATGAAAAAGGAATAATTGGGCCTTTGACACAGGGGGACAGGTGTGGTATGATAGGCATAGAGGTGAAAAATGTATGAAAATCCTGGTCAGCGCCTGCCTGCTGGGGCGCAACTGTAAGTATAGCGGCGGCAATAATTTGGATGAAAATGTGGTTGCTTTTGTGCAAGGCCATGAGGTCGTTCCCGTATGTCCCGAGGAAGCGGCGGGGCTGGGGATCCCCCGAGTGCCCATGGAGATCGTGGACGGAATTCTGATCAACAAAGAGGGCGTAGTGGTGGACGAACCGGTGCGCCGGGCGGTGGCAAATATTGTGGAGGAAAACCGGGACGCGGATCTGGCCATCTTAAAATCCCGCAGCCCTACCTGCGGTGTGAAACAGGTGTATGACGGCACATTCTCCGGAGCACTCATCGACGGATCCGGTGTGCTGGCGCAGGCACTAAAAGAAGCGGGCATTAGAATTATGGATGCGGAGGACATCGACAATGAAGGAATATGAACTTTGCATTGAAGCTATGACCCCCTGCGGTGGCAGCAAACACGCCCGCCGGGAGATTTTGGAAGTGGAAGCAGAAAGCCCGGAGGCCTATGTGAAAGCCAACGCTCCGCTACCCATCATTGATGTGGCAGACTTTGGCGGCAACACCATCATTACCACCGGCGATTCCGGCGGCTATATTACAAGATATCTGTTTACAGAGATATGAAAAAATGCGCCCGTGAGGGCGCATTTTTTATGCTTATTCATATTTGGGAAGAGAAACGATGATGGGTTCGTGCCCCAGAGCGGGGATCAGCTTCGTTTTCAAATCAGCGGTGTGCATACATAGGGAAGAGGTGTTGATGCAGGGGTGGCAGCCGACGAATTCGCTCTGCAGCACCTCTTCGTCGATCAGCAGCTGCACCCGGTTCTCCTGGTCATTCATCAGTCCCAAAATGCTGAGGGAACCGGGGGTGATGTCCAAGAATTCTTCCATATATTTGCTATCGGCAAAGCTGAGGCGGGAGGAACCAATTTGAGCGGACAGGTCCTTGGTCTTGAACACCTTGTCGCCGGGCATCATCAGCATATAAAAGACAGTGCACTGTCGGTTGCACAGCAACAGATTTTTACAGATTAGACCGCCCAGAGATTTGTCAATCTCGGCGCAGATCTCCATGGTCATGGCCGGTTCGTGATCCAGCCGGTTGTATTCGATGCTCAGGCTGTCCAGCAGGTCATAGCATCGAATCTCCTTTTCCAATCTGCCGCTGCAGTCAGCGGGCCGTCCGTGTTGTAATTGCATATTCATTTCTCCTTATCTGGCCCGCAGTTCCCAGAAGGCAACCGCACTGGCGGCAGCCACATTCAGGGAATCCACGCCATGGTACATGGGGATTTTTACCGTAAAATCGCAGTTTGCCAGGGTATCCTCCGTCAGTCCGTCGCCTTCGGAGCCCATTAAGATTGCAAGTTTTTCCTCCTGACGCAGACGGGGATCGTCAATGGAATAGGAATCGTCCCTCAGGGCCATGGAAACCGTCTTGAACCCCAATTCCTTCAGCTTGTCCATGCCGGGATGGGGCCACTGGTCGGTGAAAGTCCAGGGGATTTGGAACACGGTGCCCATGCTGACCCGGGCGGAGCGGCGGTACAGGGGATTGGAGCAGCCGGGGGTCAGCAGTACCGCATCCATGCCCAGCGCCGCGGCGGAGCGGAAAATAGCGCCCACGTTGGTGGGGTTCATGACGCTTTCCAGAATGGCGATGCGTTTCGCGCCGGCACAGACCTGCTCCACCGTGGGCAGCGGCGGCCGCCGCATTGCGCACAGGGCCCCGCGGGTCAGTTTGAAGCCCGTCAGCTGGGTCAACACGTCAAACTCTGCCGTGTAGACGGGAATGTCCCCGCACCGCTCCACGATCTCCCGTGCCTGACCCTCGATATGCTTCCGCTCCAGCAGCAGGGAGATGGGCCTGCAGCCGCCGTCCAGCGCCCGCTCGATCACTTTGGGACTCTCCGCAATGAAGATCCCTTCCTCCGGATGCTCCCGGTTCAAAAGCTGCACCTCTGTCCGG
>JBGVMD010000084.1:0-8380 GCA_045124575.1 Faecousia sp. | reverse complement strand
ACACAAAACCCCGAAAGCCTTGATTTTACAAGGGTTTTCGGGGTTTTCTTTATTGTGCTGACACCACTTTGACACCACTTTGAATTTTGACACCACTAAATGAAATGCTCTGCCGTAAAAAGCAGAGCATTTTTGTTTTTTATTCTGACAAATGAGCAATCAATTCAAGCAAATACTTTAGGTTGTCCAGAACATCGTTTGTTTGCTCGATTTTCTCAAGCCGTTTGAGTTCTTCGGTCAGTTCATTAAGATACTGACAAACATATTTCTGCACCCTTATGTTCGGACGAACAATGACTTCTTCATCCAACACCTTTTTAGTACAGTAGTCTTGCTTCGTCAACCCAGATGTAAGCACCCTCATATCAAGGGCATACGCTTCTTCTGGCGATACACGGAAGCCTATCGTAATACTACGCCATCTGCTGTACTTATCACAATTCTTCGCTGACATTTTCACGTACTCCTTTCAACATCCTATTCAGTTCGTCTGCAATCATTTGGTCTTTATTCTTGTATCTGTGGGAATAAATCATTGTAGTAGACGGCTTCTTATGACCAGCACGCTTGGCAATATCCATAACGGATGCACATTGAACATCATTCATAATCATACTGATATGCGAATGTCTAAAGCCGTGAATGGTGATCTTCTCCAAGCCTACTTGATTAGCACCCTCTTTCAGCCTTTTATGCAATGTGGTTTTGGATGTAGGAAAGAGCTTGTCTGTTCCAGATAAACCATAAAGTGTTTCCATATACTCGGCTAATTCATCAACAAGATTTTGAGGGATATGTACCGTTCTTTTACTGGTTACGGTCTTGGTCTTTCCGTCTTTGTGAACTTGCGTCTTGTAGCTTCTTGCGACTTTTAGTGTGCCGTCCTCAAGAGAAACATCATCTTTAGTAAGACCGAGAAGTTCACCCAAACGAAGTCCACTCCAATACAAAACCTCAAACGCATAGAAGAACATAGGCTTGTCTTGCATTACTTCCGAAAATCTTTGATATTCCTCAAGAGTCCAGATAGGCTGCTCTTCTTCTGGGTTCTTTGTTCCCATTCTCTCCACTCTTAAAACTGGATTGAACGGCAAATTGTGAAATGTAACAGCATAGTTCAATATGGCAGACAACTGGTTGCTAATGCTACGAAGATATGTAGGAGAATAGGGTTTTCCGTTTTTACCAATCTCCGTCATCATTGTGTTTTGCCAATTTCGCACATCCTTTGCAGATATATCATAGACCTTCTTGTTTTTGAAATGAGGAAGGATTTTTGTTTCTATGATATGTGCTTTGGTTAGACACGTTGTTTCTTCTTTGCGAATTTTTGCATCCTCCATATAATGCTCTATAAGCTCTGCCATGGTAAGATTCTCGTCAAGCGTTTCTTTGTGTTCAAGCTGCTTTATTAGAGCAGGTAATTCATCTCTTATCCAGTTTTTTGCATCCTGCAACCTCACAAATCCACGCTTGCAAGTGCTCTTCTTTTTATGTGTTTCGGGAGAAATGTAGCTATAATTAACTCTGTAGTTTTTTTCGCCTATTTTGCTAATAGAAGTACAGTAAGATGTCTTTTTATTACTCATAATCAAAATCCTTTCATAATTTTTTTGCCTTACCGATTGTCGATTACACATCCGTAGGAAGTGTATAATACGTTTGACTCCAAACGGATGTCACGCCCATAGCTCTCAAAATCGAAATATGAACGTATGTGGTCTGGGATGTCAATACAACAGCATTCGTCTGCATAGTAGTAGCCTAATGCTTCGTCATCGTCCACATCGGGAAGAAGATCGAAGTTATCAAGCTCGTCTATCAGTTCCAGAAGCTCTGTAACGCCCCGACAGCTTGTGTATTCAAGCACAGCCTCTAACTTGTCCGCATCATACTCGCACAAGCTTTCAAGGCGTTCTGCGAGCTTGTTAAGCTCTACCAGACTTGAATACTCTCCAATGGAATTGCCGATACCGACAATCTCTGTTTCATAATCGGTAATGAAGTATTCTTCGTAATACTCGTCAATGCCGATTGCCTCAAGTACATTTTCGAGAACATCTTCAGCTACGGGCAGTTGTACCCATTTGCCGATAAGATAACCCTCATTGTACTTTCCTAAATTCGTGATGTAGATTTTCATAATCCATACACCATTTTGTTTCCTAAATCGTTAATATTGAATGCATCCTGCACTAATCTAACGTGCTTCATTTTTTTAGATTTATAATAACTTTCGCTACAGTGTGTAAAACAAAAGCGACCAACTTTTACAGTTGATCGCCATTGCTTTAAAGTTTATTTATGCCGCAAGCCAGTTTAAAGCCTTAGCTTTTACAGCTTCATGCTGTCATTTTGCAAGAAGGAGAAACTGTTGACTTTAAGTGGGTGGATAAAACTGCACTCTTAGAAATAGGAATGGATGCACTGGCATCATCCAGGGCAATAAAACTTGTAAAGAAATTAAATATATAGATTCCAATTTGTCGCACAGATTCGAGTGCCCGTTTGATTGGACCCAAAATCATCCCATTCAGAAGGGCAGTTTTCCGGGCAAAATTTGTGATATCATCACAGATATACCGAAGCAGAGACGGTATATTGATGTCACAAACAGGACAGGAGATAGATTATGAGCAGCTTCAGCAGAAAAGAATATTTGAGTCTAAAAATGCCCACGGAAGAGGTATCCCTCAGCGATCAGAAACGCATTGAGCTGGCGCTGAATGCTTTGGGCTATGAGCAGGTGACCTTTCCGCTGAAGGTGCTGCACAAACTCTATCCCTTGTGCCGGGATGCTGGGTTCGATATCACAGTGACCCTGGTGCAACGTGAATATGATTGGGTGGTAACCCATGTAGAAGCCGGAGACACCACTGCCTTCCACTATGGCCTGGCGGTGGATTACGGCTCTACCACCATCATCATGCAGCTGGTGGACCTGAATTCCGGGGCCGTCATTGGAGAAGAAACCACCGTCAACGGTCAGACTGCCTATGGAACGGACATTCTCACCCGCATCACCTATGCCATGGAAGGGCCTGCCCATTCTGACGATCTGCAAAGCGCCACAGCGGACACTTTCCACCGGCTTTTGCAACAGTTGACGGCCAATACGGGCATTGACGCAAGCAAATGCCCCATCATGATTTTGTCCGGCAACACCACCATGATCCATTTCCTTCTGGGGCTGGATGCCTGGACGGTTTTTGCTTCGCCCTACGCTCCGGTGAGTGCTGATCCTGGTTTTTTGTGGGGAGCAGAGCTTGGAATGGATTTTGAAGGGCTGATTTACATCATTCCCGCTGCCTCCAATTATGTAGGCGGAGACATCGTCAGCGGCCTGCTGGTACTGGATATTCATAAGAAAAATGAAACCAATATGTTCTTCGACATCGGCACCAACGGAGAACTGGTGCTGGGAAATAAGGATTGGATGATTGCCGGTGCAGGTGCTGCCGGACCCGCCCTGGAGGGCTATATCAGCAAATTCGGTATGCGGGCTGGCCCCGGTGCCATCGATTCTGTCAAAATCCAAGGGGGAGAACTGACCTTCACTACCATTGCCGGGCAAAAGCCGGTGGGCATCTGCGGCAGCGGTATCATTGATCTGCTGGCGCAAATGCGGATAAACGGGTGGATCAACATGGCAGGCCTCTTGGAGCCCTCTGCATCCGATCGAATCCGTTTTCTGCCGGAAGAAAACGGATATGTGGCGATCTATGCAACGGCAGGAGAAACAGCCAATAGACAGCCACTGTATTTCTCCCAGACGGACATCAACCAGTATTTGGACACCAAGGCTGCAGCCTACACCATGGTGGACTGCATTCTGGAAACGGCAGGTGTATCCGCAGAGGATATTTCCCATCTGTATCTGTCCGGTGCTTTCCCGGCCCATTCCGATCTCGAATCCGCCATCACCATCGGCATTTTCCCGGATCTGCCCCGGGAGAAGTATCAATTGCTCAAAAACAGCTCTCTGGAGGGTGCCAGGATCATGCTTTTGGACCACGCCAGGCTGCAAGAGGCCAAGAAGCTGGCAGAAAACATTTATTGCGTGCAATTTGCGTCCATCCCGGATTTCCTGATCCGGATGCAAGCAGCAAAGTTCATTCCCCATACGGACATGAGCAGATTTCCCTCCGTGGAAATCGCTCATTTCAAGACTATCTCGTAGAGCGCAAGCCTACCCTCATCAAAAAAGTCCGCAGCCTTGTGCTGCGGGCTTGCCTTTTGCCCCATTTCGTGGTATGCTTTCTAAGTTGATTATGTAGATAGAAAGGGAAAATTTATGCAAACAACTTTGCGTGAAAACAAAATGGGCGTGATGCCCATTGGAAAACTACTGGCCAATATGGCCGTTCCCATGATCCTCAGTATGCTGGTGCAGGCGCTTTACAATGTGGTGGACAGCATTTATATCTCCCGCTACGCAGAGAGCGCTGTGACCGCACTGGGTCTTGCGTTCCCCGTGCAGAATGTACAGATTGGCTTTGCCGTGGGCATTGGCGTGGGTGTCAATTCCCTCCTCAGCAAATCTCTGGGCGAGGGCAATCAGGAGAAGGCGGACCGGGTCGCCGGCAACGGCATTTTCCTTGCCCTGATCGCTACTGCCATTTTTGTCCTGTTCGGAATCTTCGGCACCCGGCCTTATTATCAGATGCAGGGCGCATCCGCAGAAGTGGTGGAAAGCGGCATCGCTTACACCAGCATCAGCTGTATTCTGACTTTGGGCATCTACTTTGAAGTGCTGTTTGAGCGGATGCTGCAAGCCACCGGCCGCACCATGCACACCATGTTCACCCAGGGCGCAGGAGCCATCACCAACATCGTCCTGGATCCCGTCTTTATTTTCGGTGTGGATGCACTGGGCATTCCTGCCATGGGTGCCGCCGGTGCCGCCATTGCTACCGTATTGGGTCAATGGGTAGCCGCAGCCTTGGCGCTGTTCTTCAATCTGAAATTCAATCCCGATGTGCATCTTTCCCTGAAAAACATTCTGCCCAAGGGCGATGTCATCGGCCCCATTCTCACAGTGGGCGTTCCCTCCATGATCATGAACTCCGTCAGTTCCGTGATGAATTTCTCCATGAATCAGATTTTGCTGGGTTTCCCTTCTGTGGGCGAGATCGCTACCGGCGTATTCTCCATTTACTATAAGCTGCAGAGTTTCTTCTTCATGCCGCTGTTCGGCCTGAACAATGCCACCATCTCCATTGTGGCCTATAATTACGGCGCACGCGCCCCCAAGCGAATCACCAAAACGCTGAAGCTGGCCTGCGGCACTGCCCTTTTCTTTATGATTTGGGGCTTCCTGGCATTTTTCCTGATTCCCGGCATCCTGCTCAGCATCTTTAACCTCTCCCCCACCTTTGTAGAACTGGGAAAAACCGCTCTGCGGATCATCAGCATCCATTTCCCCATGGCGGCCATCTGCATTGCCCTGAGTGCCTCCTTCCCGGCGCTGGGCAACGGCATGTATTCTACCATTACTGCCCTCTGCCGTCAGATGGTGGCGCTGCTGCCTGCGGCATTTTTGCTGAGTCTCAGCGGAGATGTAAATCTGGTGTGGTGGGCTTTCCCCATTGCCGAGGTGATCAGCCTGGCCACTACCCTCTTCCTGTTCGCCCGCATTTACCGCCAGAAGATCAAGCCCATGTATGGATCCAAAGGTAGCGTATAAAGCCGGTTTTTGAGTTGCTCTGTGATGGCTGTACAAGCATCACGAACAAATCAACATAAAAAATGTCCCCGATTCTTCGGAATCGGGGGCTACTTTTTCCTTTTTATGGATACCGCGCCTTACACAGCATGGAAGTGATCCATCTTTCGGACAACACACCGCAAATAAGTCACGCCGCAATTTCGTAGCGGTTATGTATCATACAATTACGGAATGGACACGTTATCTACAATGAAGGTGGTTATGGAATAAGGTGCCAGTGTGGCGCGCAGCATATCCTGCTGCACCGCAATGACCGGCAGGTTGGCCCAGTTTTCGGTCAGGCTGGTGCGGATGACTTCTGCCGTGCCGCCACCATAGAGGAAGCCGTCCATGGCGAAGCCCACGTCTACATCTTTTTCCTCCTGGTTGACCGCCACGATCACCAGTTTCTGTTCCTCCGGGCTGTAAGCGGCCAGAACACCTGCTTCTGTGGTGGTGAGGATGCGATAGCCGGGGCGGATATAGCGGGAAAGCTGACCAAAGGCATAGTACTTTTTCGTAAGGTAAATCTCTTCATTGTCGTGATCCACCACGGTCAAACCCCAATAGCCACGGCTGAGATCCGGCATGCCGGAGTCCTGATTGCCCATATAGCCTTCGCTGGAAATATGGTTGTCAATGCCCTGCCACAGGATCCATGCGGAAGGCATCAACCCCCGAATGTCGGAGATCATTTTGTTTGCCAGCCACAATCCCGCACCCATTTCACCGGAATTTTTGCCCAGCACATAGTCGCCATCCACTTCGCTCATCCACAGATTTTTTCCATTTTCCACAGCAAGGGCCTGCAGTTCATCCAAACGGCCGATCTTATAGCTGTGGGTATCGATGCGGGAAACGGCAGCTTTGGCTTCCTCTGACAGTTTTTTGAAGGAACTGATGGCCAGCACCGTGCTGGTCTCGTCCGTACCCGCCAGCAGAATATCTCCCAAACCCTTTTCAGCCAGTGCCTTTTGGGTGGCCAGCAGAATGGCGGACTGGCTTTCGCCAGGGGTGACGTGGCAACCCTCCTGCTTGGGGCTGAACGCTCCCCAATATGCGGTGTTGGGTTCATTCATGGGGGAGATGCTTTGGAAAGTAATGCCGTAATGTTCTTTATAATACAGCGCCACCTGCGCCAGATATTCTGCAAACGCCTCCACCTGATCCTCTCGAAGATTATTCGCACTTGCGGAAACCGCACCGGAGGAGCAGCCGCTTTCGGTCATATAATACGGAGGAGAATTGGAAAAGGCTTCTGCAATAAAGCTACTGCCGCAGGCTTCCATGGCACGCAGCAGCACATTGCGCTGATTTTCATCCTTGGTTCCATCAAAAACATGCTGTCCGGTGGACTCGTCCAACACCCAGAAGCCGGGCATCATGGAATCGGTGCGTGTGATATGGTGATGGGCGGGGTCATCGCCGCCGCCGATATTATAGCGAGCAATATTCATGCCCAGACCGGTTTCGGCATTAAACAGCAGATCGGCGGCCTTCTGCGCCAGGACATCGGAATATCCGATGCGGTTTGCAAACCAGCACAGACTGGTACCCCAGCCCTCGAATTTTCCGTCATTGAAGGGAGATCCCTTGGTGGGGTCTATGGCGAAAACGGTGCGGTTTTCATCATTCCATGCTTCTGTTGGGGGCGTGCTGGGTATGGTGGGATTCGTGGTAGGATCCGTGGCGGGATGACCGGTTGTGGGAACCGTGCCGTTCGTAGGGCCCACGGGAGCGCAACCGGTGAGGAGTAGAAGCACTGCAAAAAGAGAGATCCAGTTTTTCATGATATTCCTCCTGCTGTTTATTGTTCTAAAATTATTTTAGCATAGTATTTTTCGCTTTTCAACCTCATAAATATCAAGTTGTGGACATGGTGTTCTCTTGCCAAAATCTGCGTATTTTTCCGAAAAGAAACTGGTGTTATTCCATCATTTTCGGCAAAGCTATGGCTACGGAAAGAAAAAAGTCGTTTTCTACGGAAGGCGGCGGCTTTCCGGGAAAACGTAAAAGGAGAGAGACGATTATGAGTTCCAAGAACAACAACCAGATCAATGTTCCCGAGGCTCGTGAGGCCATGGACAAGTTCAAGATGCAGGCTGCACAGGAAGTGGGCGTCAACCTGCAGAGCGGCTACAACGGTCACCTGACCTCCCGCGAGGCCGGCTCCGTCGGCGGCCAGATGGTCAAGAACATTTGTCCCATACGAACTGTAAAATATGATCGGCAAAGTCGTACATCAATAAGACATATGCAGACCGTGGAGTACATGGTTGCGCTTATAACATGACCAATTTATCCTAACACACGAGAACCCCGGTATCCATCACGGATACCGGGGTTCTCATATGTATACGAGGCGGGACTTGAATTCGAAAGTTTTCGTATTATCCCCTGTTAAAGTTCGTTATTTCCCATTGTTTTATTTGATTTTTCAAACTTTTCGTGTTGTTTATGTTATCGTTTTCCCTTTAGAATTGTCCTCGAAAGGGAAATATAAGGGAAAA
The DNA here is from genome assembly GCA_045124575.1 of Faecousia sp. Classification (GTDB taxonomy): domain Bacteria; phylum Bacillota; class Clostridia; order Oscillospirales; family Oscillospiraceae; genus Faecousia. The sequence continues at coordinate 163 of JBGVMD010000084.1, read as the reverse complement.
CTTTTTAGTAAAAAGTCGCCGCATAGCAGGTACATTTATGTCAAAAGTAGCTTCTCGCTAACAACACGCAGCGGGAACTAAGCACCCACCGCCCGATATCACGCAAAGATGCCCCCACACCGCAGTGTGGGGGCTTGCTCAATTTAGTTCGTAACTTTTTTGA
>JBGVMD010000083.1:0-50240 GCA_045124575.1 Faecousia sp. | reverse complement strand
TCCCGTGAATGGTCACGAAAAATGCAGTGCCTTGGCTCTACAAACTACAGAAATGAGGCTTCTCAAAAGCCAAAACGGTGCTGACCGGGTACTGTACTTTTTGGAGCCCTTTTTATGCAGTTTCTAATTGACAAACACAGTGGGAGGACTATAATGATATTATGCTTACGTATACCTATAGCTTTGATAGGATCTTGAGCAAAGGAAGAGAATGGGAGGAATGACAATGAAAGCAAGAAACAAATGGTTGGCAAGTATTCTATGCCTGCTTATGGTTGTGCTCCTTGCTGTTGGACTGACGGCCTGCGGTGGAAAATGCGAACACCAATGGTCAGAATGGTCGGCAACAAAAGCTGCAACTTGTACAGAAGCCGGTATTCAAGAACGCCGGTGTGGAGAATGTGGAGAGATAGAAACATCCACAATCGAAGCGCTGGGGCACAGTTGGAATGAAGCCACCTGCTCCATGCCGAAAACTTGTAAGAACTGTGCTGCCACAGAAGGACAGCCTTTGGCCCATGCCTATACCCAGGAAATGGTAAAGGCCGAGGCACTGAAGTCTGAGGCAACCTGCACAAGCGCTGCGGTGTATTATAAGTCCTGCGCATGTGGCGCAGTGAGCACCAACGATGCAGACACCTTTAATAACGGCGAGCCTTCTGCCCATAGCTTCGCAGTAGAAACTGTGAAGGCTGAGACGTTGAAGTCTGAGGCAACCTGCACAAGCGCTGCGGTGTATTATAAGTCCTGTGTCTGCGGCGCAGTGAGCACCAACGATGCAGATACTTTTGAAAACGGTGAACCTGCTGCCCATAGCTTCACGGAGGAAACTGTGAAGGCTGAGGCGCTGAAGTCTGAGGCTACTTGCACTGGCGCTGCAGTGTATTATAAGTCCTGTGTCTGCGGCGCAGTGAGCACCAACGATGCAGATACTTTTGAAAATGGTGAACCTGCTGCCCATAGCTTCACAGAGGAAACTGTGAAGAGTGAGGCGCTGAAGGCTGAGGCTACTTGCACTGGCGCTGCAGTGTATTATAAGTCCTGTGTCTGTGGCGCAGTGAGCACCAACGATGTAGATACCTTTGAAAGCGGTACTCCGACGGCTCACAGCTTTACACTGAAGACAGTGAAGCCGGAGGCACTGAAATCTGCTGCGACCACTACCAGCGCTGCGGTGTATTATAAGTCCTGCGTATGTGGTGCGGTCAGCACCAGCAATGCAGATACCTTCACGAGCGGTGCACCCATTGGACATACGCACAGCTACACCGTTCAGTCTGTGAAGCCTGAGGCAGAAAAAACTTCTGCAACCTGTACCAGCCCGGCTGTGTATTATAAGTCCTGTGCTTGTGGTGCAATCAGCACCAATGATGAACATACCTTTACCAGTGGTGCTGCCCTGGATCATAAGGATGAAAACAAGGATCACATCTGTGACAACGGTTGTGGCAAAGCAGATATGGGAACTCACGCCGATTCCGATACGGATGCAGACCATGTATGTGACTACGGCTGCGGTGTGATGCTGAACCAGTGCGCAGATGCCAGCGGCGATGGTAATCATGACTGTGATGTGTGTGGCAATGCTGATGTAACAGGACATGCTTACAGTGAGGCCACCTGCGGCGTGCCTTCCACCTGTTCGGAGTGTGGAGCCATCACCGGGGAAACCTTGAGCCACTCTGACGTGAACAAAGACCACGTCTGTGATAACGGCTGTGGCAAGATGGACGTCGGCAACCATGCGGATTCTGCCGAGGATGACGACCATCTTTGCGATTATGGCTGTAAGGTCGTTCTGGAAGCCTGTTCTGATGTGGAAACGGATGACAACCATAACTGTGATGTGTGCGGCAAAGAGAATGTAAGCGCACATAACTATGAGGAGACATCCTCTACCGAGGCCACTTGTGTTGCTGCTGCGACAAAAACCTACCTCTGTAATTGCAGCCATACATACACGGATAATGTCGGCGATGCTCTGGGTCATGACATCACCGGCGTAACGGCTGTGGAGAAACAAGTTGGCGGCTGTGAACATGTTTTGGTGTACACCTGTAAGCGCACAAACTGCGGTACAGAAGTGACGGGTGAAACTGTCTATCACCATAGCTATGTTGCCAGCATCACCATTGCTGCCACCTGTAAGGCAGATGGTGAAAAGACCCTGACCTGTGCCTGTGGCGCCAGCAAGACGGAGAAGATCGATATGAACGCCACCGGTCATGATTGGCAGAATGGTGAAATCCAGAATGGTGTTAGAACCGATTGCTGCGCCCTTTGCGAAGAAACCAAAACGGTCACTGTTTATGAGGGAACCAACACCGGTAGCGTGAATGCAGCGGATCTGGCAGAAAAGGAAATCGAACTGAATGGTGCCAATATCAGCCTGGATAGCGGCGTGATTGAATCTCTGGGTGATCAGAGCGTCACTGTTTCCGCAGACAAATTTGACGGCGATTTGGGCTTGACTGATGAACAGCTGGATCAAGTTGGCGATAGCCCCATCTACGATTTCAAAATCAGCGGTGAGAACGGTTCTGTATCCGAATTTGGTGAGAATAGCTGGGTGACCATTACACTGCCTTATCAATTGTCCAAGGACGAGGACGTGGATAGCATCGCAGTGTGGTTCATCAGCAACCAATGCGAAAATGAGGAGTGCACCAACGAGGAGTGCGCAGATCCGGCCCACAAGCTGGTCTCCATTAAGGCGACTTACAACAATGGTTACGTAACCTTTAAGACCAATCACTTCTCCTACTACACTGTTACCAACCTGACACCTGCCGAGAGATGTGCTTTGTACGGCCATGGCTATGCGGAGCAGAAGGTGGACGGCAGCTGTACCACGGATGCATATACCCTCTATGTTTGCGTCCGCTGCCATGATAAATATGTTGATAATGTGGTGCCTGCTCCCGGACATAAGTACGAGGAAGTCTTGGTGCCCGCTACCTGTATGCAGGATGGCTCCGCTACCTATACTTGTGCTTGCGGCCATTCTTACAGCACCAAGTTGAATGCGACAGGCCATGTCTTTGAAGTAGAGGAAACGGTTCCTGCCACCTGCGTGGCTGACGGCTATACCAAGTACGGCTGCACAAATTGTGATGAGGAATATTCTGTTGTCGCCGCAAAGCTGGCCCATGAATATACAGATACGGTCTTTGCCGTTACTTGTACAGCTGACGGTTATACACTGCATGATTGTGATAACTGTGATTACAGCTATAAGGATGCATATGTCAAGGCCACTGGTCACAACTATCAAAGTGATGCTTGGGCATGGGCTGCGGATCACAGTGCGGCAACGCTGACCTTCGTTTGTCAGAATGATGCTACCCACAAGACGGTGCTGAATGCCACCATGGCCTCCGAGACAGTAAACCATGTCTGCACCGGATATATCAAGACGACCTATACTGCAACTGTTTCTTTCAACGAAACTGAGTATACCGATGTCAAGGTCGTGGAAGTGGGCAGTCCTGAGCACAGCTATTCTTCCGAGTGGACCAAGAATGAGGACAGCCACTGGCGTGAATGTCTGTGTGGAGAAAAGACCGATGTAGCAAAGCATGCCTTTGAAAATGCTGAGACCACCAAGGCCCCCACCTGCGTGGAGCCGGGTGAAAGCACCGCAACCTGCGTCTGTGGCGAAACCAAGGTCACTGCCATTGCGGCTACCGGTGAGCACAGCTATGTCAATGGTTCCTGCACCACTTGTGGCAAGCGGGAAACAGATTGTGACCACACCGAGCTGACCGAAAAAACCTTGGATTTCGGTGAATTGGGCGGCTGCGAGGGAACGCTGTATTACTACAGCTGTGAATGTGGCCAAGTGAAACTGATCGATGAGGAAAGGACGAATGTGTCCTGGGAAATGGAAGTCATCGAGGAAGATCAATATGAAGACGAAAATGGCAACCAGTGGTATACCGTGCATGGTGTTTGTACACTCTGTGGCTTGGAGGTCCAGTATCGTGCAACCAAAATGAAGGATGGCTGCATGGTTAAAGTCGAAGCTTGGTACACCTTTATTGTAAATGGCGTAACAGTGTTCGAGAATGGCTGTTTCGAAGATACCAACGCTTACCATGAAAACAGTGTTGAGGCAAAAATCGACCTGGTTGAATACGGTGCCTGCGGTGGTAGCCTCTGGATTTACCAGTGTACCGACTGCGGAGAAATCATCAATGTCTATGAATGGGAGCTTTCCTGCGATATCGATGATCGTGATGTGACCGAAGAAGAGGTAACCGACGAAAATGGTGTGCGGCATCTTATGCAGCGGGCAACATGTCCTGATTGCGGCCTTGCTGTGGTGATTGACGCAAAGGAGATGGAAAACAATGCCTGTGTGCAGCGCTGGTTTGTAACAACCAATATTACCATCGGTGAGCACAGCTTTGAGGGCACCTATGGCACCGAGCAGGGAAGCCACAGCTATGAATATACCTATGAGCTGGTGGGCGAAAACTGTGAGGATGACAGGGCAATCCAGGTTACCATGCATTGTTCTGTATGTGGAGAAACCAGTACCGGCTGGACTTCCGGTCACCAGTATGAATATAAAGTTCTGAATCTGGCGGATCAGGGTAAATGTGAGAGTGATATTCGCTACCATGCCTGTGTGCTTTGCGGAGAAGTGGCCTTTATCGACTGGGCAGACATCAGCTGTGATGTGGAGGATGACACCCAATCGGAGTACACAGATGAGGATGGCAATATCCATACGGTGAGAACCGGAATTTGCCCCGATTGCGGCCTGACTCTGATGGTTGATCAGTGGTATGTGGTGGAGTCCGTCTGTGAGACCGTTCCCCACATGGTAATTGCTGTGTATGATGGAGAAACACTGATTTTCGAAGGTCCCGTCAGTGTTCCGTATACGACGAAGCACCAATGGCAGACCAGCTATGAAATGTTTGGCGAATCCTGTGAGGATGGCTATCAGGTAACCATGTACTGCGATGTATGCGGTGAAACCAGCACGTATAACTCTTGGGGACATGAACTTAGAGAGAATGGAGTCGAGTTGGCTGAATATGGTTTCTGCGGTGGCGCAGTATGGGAAGAATACTGTACCATTTGCGAAACTGTTTTCAATGTACAGGCAGAGTATGGCTGCCCGTTCCAGTATCAGGGCGAAACCGACGATGGCTATTTCATTTTCCACTGTGAAGACTGCGGTGGCACTGTGCTCCAGCGCCAGCAGCAGGGCGAAAAGGATGACCATTGCTGGATCGAAATGACAGTGAACAACATTTATCTGATCAACGGCGAGGAAGTGTACCGCTGTGAGTATAACCATTCGCAAGTGAGTCATAATTATTCTTACGAGTTTGAGATGTATGGCGAATCCTGTCTGGATGGATATGCCGTCGCCAAAACCTGTAAGGACTGCGGCGCAACGGAAACCCTCACATATTACAGCCATATCATTTTCCAAACGTTTGAACTGGGCGAGGAGGATAATTGCTGTGCAGAGCATGCCGTTCAGTATGGCAGCTGTCCCTGTGGTTATGGCGACGTCTTCCAATTTGATGCTGAAACCTTCGCTTATAATGAAGAAATGCGCCGTTATGAGTGCGAAAAGTGTGACTTGGTCATTGTGTCGGATGAACAGTGGGGGGCGGATGGCTGCTACGAAACGCAAGTTTCCGTTCATGCGATTATCCTCGCCGACAAGGAAATCTATCGCAATGAGCAGGAAATCCGCTTTGATAGCCATGACTTCGACACGACGGAGGTATCCCTGGTTGATGGCCTGATCTGTCTTTCCGCCAAGTGTACAAACTGTGGCATGACGACTGCAGCACAGATCCAGCAGGTCACCCTGGAGGATCATGACGGTCAGAATTATTATGACTATACCTTCACCCCCAGCACCACCGGTACCTATACCATCGTGGGCCTTTCCAGTGATGATACCGCTGTGGAACTGTATCACTTGCTGAATGATGAGCTGGTATTGTTGAATCAAGATGATGACAGTGGCAACCAGTGGAATTTCTGCCTGACTGCTGAGTTGATGGCAGGGGAGACCTATGTTTACCGCATCAAATGTTGGGGTAAGGAGGGTACGGTCTGCTTCTCCCTGAATCAGGGCACCGATGGCGCTTGCAACCACAGCTGGTCCGGATCCAGCGAATTCTCTGTTTTGCCGGAAGGTGCGGAAAGCTGTGAGGATGGCGTCCTCAGCGGAGTGATTTACGGCTGCGGCTGCATCGGCCAGATGCGTCTGGAGTATCGCCACATAACCAGTATTCGGGAATCCATCGACCTGACGCAGTATGGCGCCTGCTCCGGCAGATACGTGATCTCCGCCTCTTGTCCCTGCGGGAAGGAAAGCGACTCTTACTACACCAACGTCTGCTTCGATAGTCGGAATCACGACAGCTATAAAGATGACGAAGGCAGATGGATCAATGTAGAAATTCAAAGTTGTTCCAAGTGCGGTGTTCAGCTGAAGAAGAGTAGCTATACAGAAGAAATTCCCGAAACTTGTACGGCAACCGAATATAGCACAATTGCTATCATCGACAAGGCTGGCAATACAGTCTTCGAGCAGAGCCTGACTCGGATTGTTGAAATCCATGATACTCAGGTGATTAGCGCTACACTGATGGATGGCGCAAAGACCTGTGAGGATGGTGTAAAACTCATTTGGAAATGCCGCAACTGTGAGTATACCACTACCGGCAGAACCTACGGGCATACATGCGTTGCCCAGGAGTATATCGACCTGACGCAATATGGCGCTTGCTCCGGCAGATATGTGATTTCCGCATCCTGCGCCTGCGGTCAAGTGAGCGAGGGCAATTACTACGATGATGTATGCTTTGACAGCCGAGAATACGATGACTATAAAAATGACGAAGGCAGATGGATCAATGTAGAAATTCAAAGTTGTTCCAAGTGTGGTGTTCAGCTGAAGAAGAGTAACTATACAGAAGAAATTCCCGAAACTTGTACGGCAACCGAATATAGCACAATTGCTATCATCGACAAGGCTGGCAATACAGTCTTCGAGCAGAGCCTGACTCAGATTGTTGAAATCCATGACACTCAGGTGATTAGCGCTACACTGATGGATGGCGCAAAGACCTGTGAGGATGGTGTGAACCTCATCTGGAAATGCCGCAACTGTGAGTATACCACTACCGGCAGAACCTATGGCCATAGAGTTTGGGACAAGGAATACATTGACCTGACAAAGTATGGCGTCTGTTCCGGCGAATCCATCCTTCGAGCTTGCGCTTGCGGTCAGGAAAATAGATATGAAGTGGTTAACCTGTGTGGCAGCTGGACGGAAAACCGGTATCAGGATCAGGATGGCAAGTGGATCAAAGTAGAAACCTGTGCTTGCGAAACCTGCAGCCTGCGCTATACACTGTCTTGGTACGCAGTGCCGATGGAAGAGTCCTGCATGGAAACCCGTTACTGCACCATCAACATTACCGTCGCTAATCAGCTGATTGTTGATCTGGAATATAGCGAGGTTCGGGAGGCTCATGACTATCAAACCACCGGAAGCCTGCTGGAAGGCGCACAGTCCTGTGAAGAAGGTGTGCAGATTACCAACCGGTGTAAGAATTGCGGCAATCAACATAGCTACACAGAGTATCATCATATGAGATTGCCTCAGGAAACTATCGATCTTTCTCAGTATGGCAGCAGCTGCGGCGGCCAGGCAGTTCTGTATACATGTGTCTGCGGCCAATATAGTGATTTGTCCTTGGATACCAACTGTGATCTCAGTAAAACTTCCTGCGAGCTGTGGATTGACGCTGCTGTAACTGACAAATCTCAGCCCGCTGTCGATGGTTGGTATTCCTATGAGTATAGCGCGTATGTCCACACCTGCTCTGTGACTGATCCTGCAGCCTGCAACTGCAAAATCAGATACGCTCGTTATTGGCTGAAGGATGAAGATTCCTGCACAGTGTCCCGGTATGAAACCTGGCAGTTTGGCTATAACGAGGAAACCGGTGAGTGCTTGTATGAGCTGACCTTTAAGTCCGGTAATAGTAGAAGATATTATCATGCTTATACCGTGACCCAGGAAGACAACGGAACAAAGTATGATTGCCCCGATTGCGGAAGCTACTACTATGAGCACCATTACTATGATGATAACGGTTGGATCAAAACTGAAACGAAGGCCTATAACGCACTGAATGATGGAAACATCAAGTACAGTGAACGGGTGGAGCAGCCTTATGTGGGACCCTTCGGTGACGCCGGTGTTCAGGTCATCAACACCAAGATTTTGGCTGATGGCACCATCCGTAAAGAAGAACATGCCGTTGTTCAGATCACCTACGGTGAATATCGTGTCGACTATATCATCTATGAAACTTGGTCCGAAGGCGATGCTTGGGAAAGATACGATCACAGCTACAGCTTTGAAAAGAACTGCGTACGGACGACGGTTTTCACTGATAGCAACGGAGTCCAGAAAAAGACACAGTCCAGTGCTTGCTACGCTGTTCGCAGCGCGGTGAAAGAACCCACCTGTTCTCAGGCGGGTGAAGAGGCCATGGTTTGTGTGGCCTGCGCCCAAAAGAGCGAGATCCAAGCCAGTGACCCGCTGGATCATGCTTGGGTGAAGGTGCGTGAGGATCATTACTACTGTTTCATCTGCGGCCTTGAGAACAGCAAGGGTGCCAGCGGTGATATCATTATGGAGGATCTGACGAACGATACACACTATGTTGTGGGCTATGCTGTGCGTAATCATGTGTCGTTCACCCATTATGTCAGCCTAGTCCTTGCAAATGGAGATGAGATCATTGCCAAGGAGATCACACTTATCCAGTTGGAAGATGCCTGTGCCTTTGCTTTCAGCAAGGCTGAGGTGGAAGCCTGGGCGGCTGCAAACGGTTATACGGATTATGTGGTGCGTTTCACTTTCGTGCCCGTTGGTGCGGATGGTAGCTTTGACTACAGCATCACCTTTGCCGAAACCGATGAATCCGTCCAGCTGGGTGTGATCACCGGAAATGTGTCCTTTACCGCCTACATTCCCAATAATGCACCCAAGAGCTTTACCATCACTCCCACCGAGGACGGCATTTGGACCTTTATTTCTGCAGGCGGGAAGGATCCTTATGCGAACTTGTATGATCATGAAGGCAAATGGATTGGCGGAGATGACGATGGCGGCGATAACATGAACTTCAAGATCACCTACGAACTGAAGGCCGGCCAAACCTACACCATTCAAATTGGAAACTACCGTGTGGATGACAGCTATGTGAACTTGGTATTCACCTGGGTGCCCCTCCAATAATTGGCAACAAGCGGGTGCAAACTCTGCTTGTACCCACCCCCCTCAAAAAACGAGGCTGCGGAAACGCAGCCTCGTTTACTATGCAAAAAATAGTCTTGTGGTCAGCGACGCCATGAAGAATCCAACAAAATCGGCAATCAACGCCGCTGCCACAGTGTAGCGGGTCTTTTTAATGCCCGCAGCGCCAAAATACACGCTGATGGTGTAAAATGTGGTCTCTGTGGAGCCAAGCATCACCGCGGCTGTGCGACCGATCTGGCTGTCCACACCATAGGTGGCCATAATTTCCGTGCCCACCGCCAGAGCGGCGCTACCGGAAATGGGCCGAATCATCACCAATATGGCAGTCTCCGGAGGGATGCCGAAAAAATGAAACACCGGTGCTAAGAAACCACTTAGTAGTTCCACAGCGCCACTGTGCCGCAGCATGGTCACCGCCGTCAGCAATAGCACCAGCGACGGCACAATGGAGACAAGTAGTTTTAGCCCATCCGCACTGCCTTCCAATAGCAGATCATAAGCATTTTCCTTCTTTCTAAGGGCAATGCAGCATATCAAAACCAACAGCAGTGGAACGATATAATCACTCATGCTGCCACAGCTTTCCAAAGAAAAATGCCGCCAGAAGTCCAGCGGATGCGGAGCAAACACTGGTGCTCCAAACCATGGGAAGAATATCAAAGGGGGTGCTGCAGCCCAGCCCCACCCGCACCGCGGCCACATTGGCTGGAATCAGTTGGATGGAGGCGGTATTTAAGACGATGAGCCGGCACATTTGATCCGTTGCCAGATGGGGTCGGGCCGGGTCTTTCAGCCGTTTGACGGCTTGAACGCCCATGGGAGTGGCAGCGTTTCCCAATCCCAAAAAGTTGGCGCAGATATTGCCCGACAACGCTCCCGCCAGAACTGCATCCTGCTTGGTACTGGGGAAAAGCCGATGCAGCAGGGGCCGCAGCAACCGGGAGAGCTGAGAGGTTAGACCGATCTGCTCCATCAGTTTTCCAACACCGCTCCACAGGCAGATGGAACCTGCCAGAGAAATGGCCAGCGTGATGCCTGCCTGCGCCCCTTGAGGGACTGCGGCAGATAGGGCACTTCCATTTCCCAAAACTGCGGCGCACACCACGGAAATCAATACGATTCCGGTAAAAATCCAGCTCATGACCATGTCCATCCCTCCTGGGGACAGCCTATGCCGGTCCAAAAGGGAATATGAAAAGGCAGAAAGCATTTGCTTTCTGCCTTCACTTTTTTATTCATCCTCTGCCAGTGCGGCGTCATATACCACATTTTTCGGCAGATCCAGTTCCTTTGCGGTCTGACGGATGGCATCCTTGCGGCTCATTCCGCCTTCCATCAATTGCCGCACCCGGGCGGCAGCGTCGTTTGCGGTGGCCTTTTCCTGAACCACCGGCTCTGCACCGGCGACCACCAGGACGAATTCTCCCTTGGGGGGATTTTCCGTGTACTTGGCGATGGCCTCTCCCAGGGTAGTACGCACCACTTCTTCGTGCAGCTTGGTCAGCTCCCGGCACAGACTGATGCTGCGCTCGGTACCAAAAACCTCGGCCATGTCTTCCAGTGTAGCCACCAATTTGTGGGGGGCTTCGTAGAAGATCATGGTCCGCTCTTCACTTTTCAGGCTTTCCAAATGTTCCCGGCGGCTCTTTTTTGCCGTAGACAGGAAACCCTCAAAGCAGAAGCGGCCGGTGGCCTGACCGGAAATGCTCAGCGCGGTAATCACGGCGCAGGGGCCGGGGATGGCGCACACCGTCACCCCGTGCTCTGCACACAGCTTCACCAGATCCTCGCCGGGATCGGAGATGGCAGGGCTGCCGGCATCGGATACCAGGGCACAGGTTTCGCCTGCCAAAATCCGATCCAAAATCACATTACCCTTAAATGCCTTGTTATGCTCAAAGTAGCTGACAAGGCTCTTTTTGATGCCCAAATGGTTCAGCAGTTTCAAAGAAACACGGGTGTCTTCAGCGGCAATAAAATCCGCCTCTTCCAGTGTTTTTCGGGCACGGTCGGAGATGTCGCCCAAATTGCCGATGGGCGTGGGTACGAGATAGAGCATGCCGGGCATAATGTTCCTCCTGCGTCGGAATGCATAATGCAAAATGCAGAATGCAGAATTAGTTTAAATGATAAACAGACCGATAAAAATCGGTGGGATGATTGTCTGTGTCAAAAAGGGAGGCTTCTTCAATCTTCAGCCCCGGTTTGCCACCTTTGCGAAATTGCAGCAGAATCAGCGAGATGTCGCCATGCTGCTTATGCCGCACCAGCTGCAGCCGCTTGGCTTCCAAGTTTTCCTTTGCGCCACAGGCAATCAGCTCTGCCAGCCGTTCCGGCTTGTGAACCAGGAAAAGGTCGCCGCCGAATTTCAAAAATTTGGATGCGGCGGAAAAAAGATCAGCAGGGCAGCAGCAGTCCTCCCGCCGGGCCAGAGGATTGCTTCGGCTGGCCGGACCGCCAGAAAAATAGGGGGGATTGGATACACATACATCAAAACTGCCAGGCGTCAGAGAAACAGTGCGCAGGTCGGCGCATATACTGTTCATGCGGCTGTCGAGACCATTCCGGGCAATGTTATCCAGCGCTGCGGCGTGAGCTGTTTCACTCAACTCCACGCCGGTGACCGAACATGCGGGCTGCACAGCACAGAGCAAGGTGCCAAGTGTGCCGCATCCTGCGCCCAGATCCAAAACCTGCGCGTTTTTCGGCAGATGTACAAAAGCGGCCAAAAGCATGGAGTCGGTGCTGAGAGGGAAGGATCCGCCGGAGGTGTCAAGGGTATATCCGTTTAGCAAATACTCCATAATCATCACCATAGAAAATTAGCCTGTGCATCAGATAGATGCACAGGCCAACCTCGTTTTTTGGAAAATTACTCCTCGACGATGGCTTCGACAGGGCAGTTGTCGGCGCAGGCGCCACAGCTAACGCAGGTGTCGGCGTCGATGACGAACTTGTCTTCGCCCTCGGAGATGGCCTCAACGGGGCAGTTGTCGGCGCAAGCACCGCACTTGACGCAGGCGTCAGTAATCTTGAATGCCATGATTATGTTCCTCCATATGTGTTTCTCATCCCCGATACGGCGATGGCTAAGAATATTCTAGCATGGATTTCAGAAAATGCAATTCCTATTTTGGATTTCGTCGTATATTTTTTCTGCCTGCAGGGGAAAATTTCCGGCATTGGGAGGGATGTGTATGGGATACAGGCCGGATGCGGCTGATCTGATATTGGATGCCGCGGCCCGGGCAAGGAGCCTGGGTCATAGTTATGTGGGTACCGCCCATTTGCTGTTGGCCCTGACAGCACTGGACAGCTGGGAGGGGCGACTCATCCGCTCCTTTGGTGTGTCGGAGCAGCTGATCAGTGATCTGACGGTGCTTCATTTCGGGCAGGGGCAGTCCGGCTTACCGCTGCAGCAGGGACTGTCCGTCGATGCCCGCTCTGTTTTATCCTGCGCCCGGCTGGAGGCCGGCAGCAGCGGTGAAAAGGAGATTTTTCCGGAACATATCTTGCTGGCACTGACCCGGGCAGAACATTCCACAGCCGCCCAGCTGCTACGGCTGTGTGGCGTGGAAATGAATGTGCTGTTTTCCCAAGCGGTGGAATATAAGATGCTGGGCTACCGGGAGTCGGTCAAGCGAAAGAAGGAGGGCTTTCACACGAAATTATTGGAGCAGTTCAGCGAGGATCTGGTGGCCAAGGCAGCTACCATGGATCCGGTTATTGGCCGGGATCGGGAGATCGATGTGGTCATCGGCATTCTCAGTCGAAAAAATAAAAACAATCCCGCCCTGGTGGGCGAACCCGGTGTCGGCAAGACGGCCATTGTAGAGGGTCTGGCCCAACGGATGGCCTTGGGAGATGTACCGCCGCAGCTGAAGGAGAAACGGTTGGTGAGCCTGAACATGGCCAGTCTTGTGGCGGGCACCAAATATCGGGGAGAATTTGAGGAGCGGCTGCGGGATGTGTTGGCGGAAATCCGCCGCAGCGGAGATGTAATTCTCTTCGTGGATGAAATGCACACCATCGTTGGTGCAGGCGCAGCGGAGGGGGCCATTGACGCGGCCAATATTTTTAAACCTGCGCTGGGCAGGGGAGAACTGCAGATTTTAGGCGCTACTACCTTGGAGGAGTATCGCAAGCATATCGAGAAAGATGCCGCGCTGGAACGCCGTTTCCGCCCGGTGATGGTCTCCGAACCCAGCCATGAGGATGCATTGGCAATTCTGCGTGCGCTGAAGCCGGGTCTGGAACTTCATCACCATGTCCGCATTTTGGATGAAGCGCTGCAGGAGGCAGTTCATCTGTCCGTGCGGTATCTGCCGGATTTGTATCTGCCGGATAAGGCCATCGATTTGTTGGATGAGGGCGCAGCCCGGGTGCGACTGGGTCAATATGCCCATGGGGGCGCCTCCCCGCGAAAGGAACTGGAAAAACAGCTTCACGATGCCGTCCGGGAAAAACAGTTTGAATTGGCGGTCCAATTGCGGGACAAAATGCAGACCATTTCCCGGGGCGCCGACACCGGTCAGAATACCTGCGTTACCGCCGAGGATATTGCCTGGGCGGTGTCAGATCGTACCGGTATTCCCGTGGGTCGTTTGACTGCCAGCCGCCGCCAGCAGCTGCTGGAACTGGAGGATGTGTTGAGCGGCCGGGTCATTGGGCAAGAAAAGGCGGTGGCGGCTGTGGCCGAGGCAGTGCGCCGGGGGTTCTGCGGCATTCGGGATGGGGTTCGCCCGGTGGCCAGCATGCTTTTTGCCGGCCCCACCGGGGTGGGGAAGACGGAATTGTGTCGGGCGCTGGCGGAAGAGATCTACGGCTGTAAAGAGGCCTTTATCCGCTTGGATATGACGGAATATATGGAAAAGCAGTCCGTTTCCCGACTGATCGGTGCGCCGCCCGGCTATGTCGGCTATGAGGAAGGGGGCAAGCTGACAGAGGCAGTGCGCCGTAGACCTTACTGCCTGGTCCTTTTCGACGAGTTGGAAAAGGCCCACCGGGATGTAGCGGGTATCCTTTTGCAGATCATGGAGGAGGGGGAACTGACCGATTCCACCGGTCGCCGGGTCAGTTTCAAAAACGCCATTGTGGTTATGACCTCCAACATCGGCGGCCATTTGCAAAGCGACGGTTTTGGCTTCTGTCCCGCAGGCCGGGATGGACAGACCAACGAACAGCTGCGGCAGGCTTTTTCGCCGGAATTTTTGGGCCGCCTGGATAAGATCGTACACTTCCGTGCTTTGGATACCCGGGATCTGGAACAGATCGCCCAAAGAACCCTGCATCAGCTGTGCAACCGGACAGCTGCAGTAGGTGTCAACCTGCAGTTGCCCCCAGAATTGGCGAAAGAATTGGCCCTTTCCTGCAAAAAACAGGGGGGTGCCCGGCAGTTGCGGCACCTGGTGCAGGAACGGCTGGAATCCCCGCTGGCGATCCTGCTGCTGAAATCAGAATATAAACCTCCTAAAATCCGAACTGCGCTGGAAAACGGTGAAATACGGTTCTATTATTGAACATCTGTTCAAAAATACGGATTTCACCGGCTTTTTTGAGATTTTTCACATTTTTTTGATAAAAAAGGTTGATTTTTCTCGAAGCCACTGTTATACTGTTGTTACGTGGCGCAAAATGGTAGTAAAGTGGAGCAAAATGGAGGAGGTGAGCCCCTGTGATCGGTAAATACCCCGCAAAAATGGATGATAAGGGCCGCCTGTTCGTGCCTGCCAAGCTCCGTGAAGAGTTGGGCAGTACTTTCTACGTCACCTATGGCTTCAACGGAGGCCACAAATGCCTCACCGCCTACACCAAAGAGGACTGGAAGGCGATGAATGAAAACTACAACCGCTTGTCCATTACCCAACGTTCCGGCCCCGCCAGCTTGATCTTTATCAACGCTGCCGAATGCCATCCCGACAAGCAGTTCCGTTTTGCTCTGACACAGAACCTGATGACCTATGCCGGCGTGGACCGGGATGTGATCATCGTTGGTCGGGCAGGCCAGGCTGAGATCTGGGATGCAGCCGAATACGAAGCCTTTGAGACCGAGAACCTCAGCCCTGAAAAGCTGCTGGCATCTTTGGAGGCGATTGGCCTATGAGTGAGTTTCACCATGTCTCTGTTTTGCTGGAGGAATGCATAGAGGGTTTGGCCATCAAGCCCGACGGCATCTATGTGGACGGCACCTTGGGTGGCGCTGGTCACTCCAGCCGGATCGCAGCAAGCCTAACCACCGGTCGTCTCATCGGTATCGACCGTGACCCCGTGGCGCTAAAGGCAGCGGGGGAGAGACTCAAGCCTTACGCGGATCGGGTAACCTTGGTGCACTCCAATTTTTGCGAAATCAAGCAGGTCCTGCAGGATCTGAACATCGACGGCGTAGACGGCATCTTGCTGGATCTGGGCGTTTCTTCGCCCCAGCTGGATGACGGTGCCCGGGGCTTCTCCTACATGGCCGATGCCCCCCTGGATATGAGAATGAACAGTGAGGATAGCCTGACTGCCCATACTGTAGTCAACACCTGGCCCCAGGAGGAGCTGAAGCGCATCCTCTACACCTACGGTGAGGAGCGCTACTCGCCCCAGATCGCAGCTGCGATCTGCCGTCGCCGAGAGGAAAAACCCATTGAGACCACCCTGGAACTGGTGGACGTTATCCGTTCGGCCATGCCGGCTGCCGCCCTGCGGGAAAAGCAGCACCCGGCCAAGCGCAGTTTCCAGGCCATTCGCATTGCTGTCAATGATGAGCTGGGCTCCGTTGAAAAAGTGATGCGCGATGCCATTCCGGCCCTGAATCCCGGTGGCCGCCTGGCAATCATCACCTTCCATTCTTTGGAAGACCGTATCGTCAAGCAGGGCATGGCGGACGCCGCCAAGGGCTGTACCTGCCCGCCCAATTTCCCGGTGTGTGTCTGTGGCAAGAAACCCAAGGTTAAGATCATCAGCCGCAAACCTATCACCTCCACCGACGAAGAACTGGAACGAAACCCCAGAGCCCGAAGCGCCAAGCTTCGTGTTTGCGAAAAGATATAGAAAGGAAGCGAATACCATGGCACGGCAAGCTGATATTCAGTATGTAGAATATCCCGTTGACGGCACCGCTGCACGGAAAGTGGAACGTCACACCCCGCATCATAACGCCGCACCTGTATATGCCCGCCGCCGGGCACAGCGCAAGGTGATTGCGGTAGATCCGGTGGCCATTTGCGGCATTGTGTTGTCTGCCGTTATGCTGTTTGCCATGGTGATCGGTTTGGCGGAATACCGCCACAGCCTACAGCAGACCCAGCAGATGAGCACTCATGTCCGCCAGCTGCAGCAGGAGAATATGCAGTTGCAGCAGACCTACAAGGCTGGATTCGATCTGGAAGAGATCGAGCGCATTGCGCTGGAAGCCGGCATGGTGCCTGCTGAAAATATGGAGCGTGTCAGAATCAGTATGCAGGCCCCTGAGGAAGAGGAGACCCGGATGAGTTTCTGGGACACTCTGACCAGTTTCCTCGTAGGAATTTTTGCATAATCCTTGTCCCGGCCCATAAAATTAGGATAGTAGCTGCAATGGGCAGTAAGGGATTCCCTTGCTGCCCATTTTTGCAATATCTTAATGTGATCGGGGCGTTTTTCGGCAGACCCATTACGCCGCCGGTTACCGGAAGGGGACTGCCCAGTGGCAAAATCATCCAAAGGAAAACCTCACTACGAACGAGCCCGGATCAACTCCGGCCATCACCGGCGTATTTTGGCGGTCATGCTGCTGATGGCATTTCTGGCCTTTATTCCGGTGAGTTTGCGGCTTTTTGATTTGATGGTCATACAGTATGATCGCTATGCGGCCTTGGCGCTGCGAAATCAAACCCGCACCACTGCTGTCACGGCGGACCGTGGCACCATTTACGATGTGAACATGAACATCCTCGCCTGTAGCCAAAGCGTGGAGGATGTGTACTTAGATCCCCATGAACTGAAACAGGCTAAGGAAGATATTGGCGAAATATCTGCCGTTTTGGGAGAAATACTGGATATAAGCCCGGACTGGATCGCCCAGCAGGCCCGTGACACCAAAATGCGCTACAAGCGCATCGCCTCGGCTGTCGATTTGGATACCGCCTCCCGCATCCGCGCCTTTATCAATGAGCGGGAAATATCCGGCATTCATCTGGAGCCCAATTCCAAACGCTTCTATCCCTACGGTTCGCTGGCAGCCCAGGTCATCGGCTTTACCAATGCCTCCAATGTAGGCTCCGAGGGTATTGAAGCGTCCTACAATGCGTTCCTTTCCGGCGCCGCCGGCAAAGTCATCACCACCAAGGGCAATAACGAAATGGATATGCCCTTTTCTTACGAAAAATATGTCCAGTCTATTCCGGGCTGCGATGTGGTGCTGACTTTGGATGCCACCGTTCAGCAATGTCTGGAAAAGCGAATGGAAGAAGCCATCGCTAAATACGATGTACAAAACGGCGCCTTTGGCATCGTGATGAATGTAAATACCGGGGAAATTTTGGCCATGGCCACCCTGGGCAGTTATGACCCCAATCGCTATTTGGAAATTTACGATCCCCAGCAGGCGCAGCATGCAGAAAAACTGAAACTGGAGTACCTCCTGTACCCGGAGGGAAGCGAAGGCTACACCCAGGGCCTACAGCAATATAAAGAAGCCCTCCAAGCAGCACGCCTGAAGCAATGGCGTAACCGAGTGATCTCCGATGGCTATGAGCCTGGCTCCACCTTTAAGGTGCTGACCATGGCGGCGGCCTTGGATAGCGGCGCCATTACCCTGAAAAACCAATTCTATTGCCGGGGTGCCGCCCACATTCCCGGCAGATCCCAACTGCTGCACTGCTGGCGGTCTGCCGGCCATGGCAGCCAAACCACCGCCCAAGCCTTGCAGAATTCCTGCAATCTGGCCTTTGCCAACATTGCATTGGAGCTGGGGGGCGAAAACTTTTACCAGTATATCAAAAATTTCGGTGTCCTGGAAAAAACGGGGCTGGACCTGGCAGGGGAGAGCAAGGGCGTGTTTTTTGACAAGGCATTGGTGACGGATACCCAGAAATGGGGCACGGCGTCCCTGACCTCTGCTTCCTTCGGCCAGACCTTCAAACTGACCCCTCTACAATTGGTGCGGGCAATTTCCGCTGTGGTCAATGGGGGCAATCTTATGGAGCCCTATATGGTGTCCGAAGTCATGGACGCCCAGGGCAATACCGTCTTAAAACAGGAGCCTACTTTGGTGCGCCGGGTCATCTCCGAGGAAACCTCCAAAACCATGCGCACGCTGATGGAGTCGGTTGTTACCGAAGGTACTGCCAAAAATGCGGCGGTGGCCGGCTTCTCCGTCGGCGGCAAAACCGGTACCAGTGAGAAGATTGATGTTTTGGACGAAAACGGCCACCCAACATTGGATAAAATTGTTTCCTTTGTGGGGGTTGCGCCCATGGATGATCCGCAGTATATTGTATTGGTGGCGCTGGATACCCCATCTAGATCCACCGGCATCTATATTTCCGGTGGCGTCATGGCGGCGCCCACCGTCGGGGCAGTGCTGTCGGATATTTTGCCCTATTTGGGCGTACACCGCAGCTATGGCCCAGAAGATATTCAGAGTCAGGCGGTAATCATGCCGGATCTCACCGGAAAGACCGCCAAGGAAGCCACGGCGCTTCTCAAGGAACAGAACCTGACCGCTGTTTGTTCCGGTAATCAGCAAACCGTCACCGGTCAAATTCCGGCGGCAGGACAAAGCGTGCCCGGAGGTAGTCAAGTGCTGCTGTATTTTGGCGTGCCGGCAGAGAACGAAGCGGTAAAAGTGCCGGATTTCCACCGCATGACCCGGCAGCAGGCCAGCGATGCGGCGGGACTTTTGGGCTTGTATATTATGGTGGCTGGGAATCCGGACATCACACCCAGCGTGGTGGTGACCGGACAATCGGTGGCAGCCGGCACGGAAGTTCCCCGAGGCACCACCATTACCCTGACATTTGCAGATACGGATATTCGTGATTAGCGAGGGAAAAGTATGAAATTGAAGGATTTATTGCGGGGTATAGACGTCACCCATTGGGCAGCAGACCGGGAAATGGAAATTTCCGGCGTGTCCAGCGATACCCGTGAAGATATTTCCCGAGGGTTCCTTTTTGTGGCCCTCAGCGGTTTTGCTTTTGACGGTAACCGCTTTATCCCCAAGGCGATGGAGAAGGGGGCTGTGGTGGTGGTTACCACGAAAAAACCGGATTTAGAGATTCCTTATGTTCTGGTGGAAAACGACCGCCTGGCCCTGGCCCGAATTGCCGCTAATTTCCATGGCCATCCTGCGGACACTATGACCATGGTCGGCGTTACCGGTACCAATGGCAAAACTTCCGTCACCTGGCTTCTGAAGCAGGTGCTGGAAAAGACCACCGGCGCCAAGGTGGGCCTCATCGGAACCACGGAAAATCACATTGGCAATGAGGTACTGGACACCGACCGCACCACGCCCGAAAGCATCCAGCTCCACCGGCTTTTTGCCCGGATGCGGGATGCCCAGTGCCGCTATGCGGTGATGGAAGTGTCTTCCCATGCCATTGCCCTGCACCGGGTGGAGGGCATCCACTTTGCGGTTGCTGCCTTTACCAACCTGACGGAAGACCACCTGGACTTTCACAACACCATCGATGACTACGGCCAAACCAAGGCCAAGCTCTTCGCCCACTGTGACAAAGCGGTGGTGAATTCCGACTGCCCCTGGGGGCAACGGATGGTTGCGGGCCGCAATATTCCTGTGATTGCCACAGCAGTGGACGGTTGCGGAGATTTGATGGCAAAAAATGTGATCTATAACCGGAATGGACTGCAATTCACCGCAGTTTATGGTAAAAAAAGTGTAGAAGTTCAAGTGCCCATTCCCGGTAAGTTTACAGTTTACAATGTGCTGACGGTGTTGGGCATTGCCCTGCAACTTGGCATCTCTTTGGAGACCGCTGCCGAAGCATTGCGGACGGTCCAGGGCGTCAAGGGCAGGGTAGAGGTAGTGCCTACACCTGGCAAGGATTATACGCTCCTCATCGACTACGCCCACACCCCCGATGGTTTGGAGAATGTGCTTTCCGCCGTCCGGGGCTTCTGCAAGGGTCGGCTGATCGCGGTCTTTGGCTGCGGCGGTGACCGGGACAGAAAGAAACGGCCCATTATGGGCCAGATCGGCGTCCGTCTGGCGGATCTGGCGGTCATTACCTCCGACAATCCCCGCACCGAGGTGCCCAGTGCCATCATCGATGATATTGTGGCCGGTCTCGGGGACGCAAAAAATTATGTGGTGGTAGAAAATCGCGTGGAGGCGATTCATTACGCCATGAAAATCGCACAAAAAGATGATATCATCGTTCTGGCAGGTAAAGGCCACGAAACCTATCAGGAAGTGATGGGTGTCAAGCACCACATGGATGAGAGAGAAATCGTGGCAGATTATTTGGAGAAATAATTTATGGCAGTGATCACTTTGGCGCAGGCCGCCGCATGGTGTGGCGGTGAGGTTGCGGAAAAATATCAAAATATCACCTTTTCCGGTGCCAGCAATGATTCCCGCACCATTCGCCCCGGCCAGCTGTTTGTTGCACTGGTAGGTGTCCGGGACGGCAATGATTTTGCGCCCATGGCCTTTCAGAAAGGTGCAGCCGCTGTGCTGACAAGCCGAAAGGATTTGTCTTACCCTGCCATCGTGGTGGAGGATCCCCGCATCGCCCTGGGAAAAATCGCCGCCGCCCTGCGGCAAAAGATCGGCATGAAGGTGGTGGGTGTCACCGGTTCGGTGGGCAAATCCACCACCAAGGAAATGATCGCCGCGGTGCTTGAGGGCGATTATATCGTCAGCAAAACCCCTGCCAATTTCAATAACGACTTGGGCCTTCCCATGGCCATCCTTGCCATGGAGGAGGATACCCAGGTGGCGGTGCTGGAAATGGGCATGAGCCACTTTGGCGAGATCTCTTACCTGTCCCATATTGCAAAGCCGGACATCGGTGTCATCACCAATATTGGCACCATGCATATGGAAAACTTAGGCTCCCGGGAGGGCATCCTGCAGGCGAAACTGGAGATCTGCGACGGCATGGCGCAGGAAGCAAGACTGTGCCTTTTCGGTGATGATGCATACCTGTGGCGCAGCCGTGAAACGCTGAACCGCCCCGTTACCTATTTTGGCATTTCCAATGAAGCATGCCATTTGCTGGCAGAGAATGTCCAACAGCAGGGAAGTGGGCTTTGCTTTGATGTCCGGGCAGGGGAAATCTGCTTCCCGGTCTGCTTGCCCTTGGAGGGTGCGCATTTTGCGTCCGATGCATTGGCAGCCATTTCTGTGGGACTGGCTTTGGGCGTTTCTTTTCAGCGAATTGCAGACCGCCTCTCCCGTTTCCAAAATATGGCCGGCCGGCAGGAGATTTTTGAAATCAAGGGCTTCACCATCATCAAAGATTGCTATAATGCAGGCCCGGAATCCATGGCCGCGGCGCTGAAAGTTTTGGGCGCCCGTTTCGGCCGCCGCATCGCCGTCCTGGGCGATATGCTGGAGCTGGGCAGCGCCACGGAAGAGGCCCATTGGAATACCGGCCGCATAGCGGCTGAAAATGCTGACTTTTTGCTCACCTATGGCCCCAATGGCCAATTTGTCAGCCAAGGCGCCCAAAGTGCCGGCATGAATGAGGAACATATTCTAACTTTCCAGGACCGGACGCTGCTGGCGGAAAAACTGCGCGTTTTCTGCGCCCCCGGTGATGTACTGCTGTTTAAGGGCAGCCATGGCATGCACATGGAACTGGTGCTGGAGCAATTTTTGCATAACTGAAGAAATAGAAACATTCGGAGGCAATATCCATGACAAAGGTTATTATTACAGGCATCCTGTGCGGCGTGCTCACCGGTGGTATCGGCTATCTGCTGCTGCCGGTGCTGCGGACACTGAAGGCAGGCCAGTCCATCCGTGAGGTGGGTCCCACTTGGCACAATAGCAAAGCCGGCACCCCCATGATGGGCGGTCTGATGTTCATTTTAGGCGCCCTTTTGTGCCTGGTCTTCAACATTTGGTCCCTGCAGGACTTCACGCCTCTGTATGCACTGGCATTGGGCCTGTGTTTTGGTGCGGTCGGCTTTGTGGACGATTACTTCAAGCTGAAGCACAAGCGCAATTTGGGCCTGACCGCCATTCAGAAGGCAATGCTTCAGATGGCGGTGTCCGCCATCTACCTGTATGTTTTGTATATGCAGGGAACGCTGACTTGTGATATTTACATTCCCTTTGTGGGTGCATCCTTCTACATCCACCCCATTGCCTATATTTTCTTTGCCATGTTTGTTATGGTTGGCTGCGTCAATGCGGTGAATCTGACCGATGGCGTGGACGGCCTTTGTGCCGGTGTGACTGTGCCGGTGATGGTGTTCTTTACCGCCGCCGCTGTTTCCATGGGCAAGCTGGATCTGGCCCTGCTGCCCGCCTGCCTGGTGGGCGGACTGGTGGCCTACCTGTTCTATAACTGGCATCCTGCCAAAGTGTTCATGGGTGATACCGGTTCTCTGTTCCTGGGCGGTATCGTTTGTGGCTTGGCCTTTGCATTGGACATGCCGCTGATCCTGATTCTGGTGGGCCTCATCTATATCATCGAGACTCTGTCCGTGATTTTGCAGGTGGGTTATTTCAAATTGACCCACGGCAAGCGCCTCTTTAAAATGTCTCCCATCCACCATCATTTTGAGATGTGCGGCTGGAAGGAAGTGAAGATCGTTCTGGTCTTCACCGGCATCACCGCTCTGATGTGCATCCTGGCCTGGTTCGGCATCGCCGGAAAACTGGCCTAAAAACTGTGTCATTGCATACCATTCCGCAGAATGGTATGGCAATCCCTTTCGAATAAAAGGAGAAAATATGGTATCGCAGAAACCGCTGCGTACCAAAGCGAACCGGCGCAAAAGAGCGCTGCCAAGCGTTGACTATCCCTTTCTGATCCTGCTGCTGCTGTTGCTGGTGGTTGGACTTACCATGCTGTATTCCGCCAGCTACGCCCAAAGCGAGTACGACACCGGTTACCTTAGCTCTACCAAATATCTGAAAAAACAGGGGGTCTGCGCCCTCATCGGGCTGGTGGCCATGTATTTTTTTAGCCGCATCCCGGCCCAGTTCTGGGGACGCCTGGCTTGGCCGGTGTACGGAGCGGGTATCGTGTTGCTGCTGAGTGTTCTGGTTTTTGGCCAGTCGGTCAATGGTGCCAAACGGTGGATCAATATCGCCGGCATCCAGTTTCAGCCCTCGGAAATCGCGAAGTTTTCCATGATCTTATTGCTGGCCCGCTTGACCCGCCTTTATGGCGAGAATGCGGAAGATTTCCGCCACGGCGTCATGGGCTTTGGCCTTGCGATGCTGGGATTGCTTGTCCCTTTGGCTCTGGAAAAACACCTGTCTGCCATTATGCTCATGGGCATGGTGGGGGTGGTGATGATGTTCGTGGCCGGCACGCGGGTCAAATGGCTGGGCGCCGGCGCCGCTGCCGCTGCCGCCTTTGTGCTGATCTATATCAGCTTCATGGGTTACGCCGGTGACCGGGTGAGTGCCTGGCTTCACCCGGAGCAGGATCCGGGGGACACCGGCTATCAGATTTTGCAGTCACTGTATGCCATTGGCTCCGGCGGCTTGTTCGGCCTGGGATTTGGAAAGTCCCGGCAAAAATATCTCTACCTGCCTTTTCAGTACAACGACTATATTTTCGCCATTATCTGTGAGGAACTGGGGCTCATTGGTGCGCTTGCCATCATCGCCCTCTTTTCTGCTGTGATTGCCCGGGGATATTGGATCGCCCTGCGGGCCAGAGATCGGTTTTCCACCGTGCTGGCCGCCGGCCTTGTGACCCTCATTGCGGTGCAGACCATTCTCAATTTAGGCGTGGTTACCAATCTGTTACCCTCCACCGGCATTGCGCTGCCTTTCTTTTCCTATGGGGGAACGGCGCTGGCGGTGAATTTGGGAGAAATGGGCGTTTTGCTCAGCATTTCCCGTTATCGAAACGAACCAAAGATACAGGAGGAACTGTCATGAATGTGATTTTTACCTGCGGTGGTACCGGTGGCCATATCAACCCCGCCATCGCAGTGGCCGATATTCTCAAACAGCGTCACCCGGATTGCAATATCCTGTTCATCGGCGCCAAAGGACACATGGAGGAGCAGCTGATTCCCCGTGCCGGCTACCGCCTGGAGTGCCTGCCCGGCTCGGGCCTCAGCCGTAAGCTGAATTTTGCCGGCATCAAGAAAAATGTAGGAGCTGTCAAAAGCGTGCTTTCCGCCATCAATCAGTGCAAGCAGATCATCCGGGATTTTCAGCCCGATGTGATCATCGGCACCGGCGGCTATGCCAGTTTCCCCGCCCTTTACGCCGGCAGCCATATGGGCATTCCTACCTGCGTCCATGAAAGCAACGCCGTCCCGGGCCTCACCACCAAGATGGCGGCAAACAAAGCCAGCCGTGTGCTGGTCTGTTTCGAGGAAAGTAAAAACCGCTACAAGCATCCCGATCGGGTGCAGGTGGTGGGCATGCCGGTGCGTCAAGATTTCTGGCAGACCCAGCGCAGCCAGGCAAGACGAGAACTGGGCCTGGGGGAGGATGACAAATTGGTGGTCTCCACCTTTGGCAGCCAGGGCGCCAAGGTAATGAATGAAATGACCGCTCAGCTTTTTGCTTTGGAGCAGAAAGCGGGCTTTCCCTTCCACCATATCCACGCCGTGGGTAAATTCGGCGCTGCCTGGATGCCCCAGGCAGTAAAGGACCACGGCGTGGATCTGGAAAACTGTCCCAGCGTTGACATGCGGGAGTATATTTATAATATGCCCACGGTGCTATCTGCTGCGGATGTGGTGCTGGGTCGTTCCGGCAGCGGTACTTGTAATGAGATTGCCGCCACCGGTACGCCCTGTATCCTGATTCCGTCCCCCAATGTGACCAACAACCATCAGGAAAAGAACGCCCGGATTTTGGAAAGCCGAGGCGCTGCCATTGTGGTTCCGGAACCGGAATGTACCGCCCAGGGTATTTTCGATGAGATCATGGCCCTGATGAATGATGAAATTCGCCGTAAAAAAATGTCCGAAGCCCTGCGCAGCATGGTGATTCTGGACTCTGCCCAACGCATTTGCGATATTTTGGAAGAACTGATGAAAAGCTGACCTCACCCGGGAGGAACACATATGGAAACAGAAAGAACCAATCCAGCATCTGCCCGCCGCCGTAGACCCGCCCAAAAGACGGAAAAGAAACTCAAGCGGGAAATTGCATATACCCAGCCCCGGCCTTTTTATCGCAACCGCCTGATCGTGCAACTGATCAGTATTGCGGCAGTGGTGCTGGCGGTGACCATTGGTGTTTCCATTTTCTTTAAGGTGGATACCGTCACCGTTGCTGGTACTTCCAAGTACAGTGCTGCCACCATTGCGGAGGCCTCCGCCATTCGTCCCGGCGATAGCCTGTTGTTCTTTGGCCGGGCCGGTGCTGCCTATAAGATCAAATCCCAATTGCCCTATGTGGATACCGTGCGCTTTCGGTTGGAACTGCCCGGTACGGTGAATATTATCATCGAGGAAAAAATGGTGGCCTATGCCATCCAGGCCACCGACGGTTCCTGGTGGATGATGACTGCCGACGGTATGCTGGCGGAGAAAACCACCGCCTCTGCGGCTGAAAATGGCCCGGTCATTGAGGGCGTTATTCTGGAAAACCCTGTGGCGGGCAAGACCGCTGTGGCAGCTGAAATCGGCGCAGAAGATGGGATCGCCACCGCAGCTGATCGACTGAAAGTCGTGGTACAGATTCTGTCCCAGTTGGAAAAGTGGCAGCTGTTCGCCCCGGCAACCCGCATCGATGTTTCCGATTTGTTTGCCCTGCGCCTGTATTGCGGTTCGGATTACCGGGTAGAACTGGGCGACAGCACGGACATGGAGACCAAGATCGGCGCCGTAAAATCCGCACTTTCCAAACCCGAACTGCAGGGCCGGGAAGGGGTACTGAAGCTGGTATTCAACGAGAAGACAGAGGAGTGGGAAGTGCACTATCAATCCTGGGTTCAACAGTAATATTTCCTAAAAAAACTTTACCAAAAAACAGAATTTCTATTGACCAAAAGGAAATTTCAAGATAGAATATACAGGTGAAGGAAAATGTCTGCGCGGTGCCTCAGCCCCGCGTAAGTATACGAAGGAGGAAACATTATGCCTGATTTCCAGGAGCGCGTTGTTAAGATTAAAGTCATTGGTGTTGGCGGCGCCGGCAACAATGTTATTAACAGAATGATCGAAGCAAATGTAGGTGGCGTTGATTTCATTGCGATCAATACAGATAAGCAGGACCTGAACAAGTCCATCTGCCCCAATAAGATCCAGATTGGCGAAAAGCTGACCGGTGGTATGGGCGCCGGTTCTAAGCCCGAAATCGGCCGCAAGTCCGCCGAGGAATCCCGTGTTGCCATTGCCAAGGTTCTGGAGAACACCGATATGGTCTTTATCACCGCCGGTATGGGCGGCGGCACCGGCACCGGCGCAGCTCCCATCATTGCAGACCTGGCCCGTGAGGCCGGTGTGCTTACCGTTGGCGTTGTGACTAAGCCCTTCAAGTTTGAGGGTGCCAACCGTATGCGTCAGGCAGAAAAGGGTATCGAGGAACTGCATGGTAAGGTCGACTCCCTGATCGTTATTCCCAACGATCGTCTGAAGTATGTCACCGACCAGAAGATCACCTTTGCCAACGCTTTCGGCATCGCAGACGATGTGCTGAAGCAGGCTGTTATCTCCATCTCCGAACTGGTCGGTTTCTCCGATCGTGTTATCATCAACCTGGACTTCGCTGACGTTTCCGCCATCATGAAGAACGCTGGCCGTGCTCACATGGGCGTGGGCATCGCTTCCGGCCGTGACAAGGCTGAGCAGGCTGCCCAGGCTGCCATCGCCAGCCCCCTGCTGGAGACCGCCATTACCGGCGCCACCGGCGTCCTGGTTAATGTTACCGGCTCTGCCAGCCTGACCCTGGACGATGTGGAAACCGCTGCTTCCATCGTGCAGGAGAACGCCAACCCCGAGGCTAACATCATCTTCGGCGCTACTTCTTCCGATGAGTTCGAGGATCAGATCCGTGTCACCGTTATCGCCACCGGCTTCGAGCAGAAGATGGAGGCCAAGCCCGCTGTGGGTGCGGTTGCTGCCACTGCAAGACCCGCACAGGTCAGCAACGATATCGATGATATCTTCAGCCTGTTCCGTCGCTAATACATAAACCCAACATCCCGGGCCTCCTTGCCCGGGATGTTTTTCATATGGAGGATTCTATGACGAAAAAAGAATGGCTCCAAATCTCCCAGGAGCAACAAAAGATATATCGGGGCATTCTGTTCCATAACCAAACCTTTGCCCAGGGGAAAACGGTCACCATCCGTTACGATTTGGATGCGCCCCAATTTGCGCTCCTGCGGGAAAAGTACGACTTGGAAGAAATCGCAGGCAAGGGCAGTGATTTTGTCCGGGCAAAGCGTTTGATGCATTATTTGGCACCCAGGCTGACCCATTCTTCCTGGTATGACAATCACGTGCCCTGCAATGACCTGGATCTGCTGGAATACAGCCTGAACAATCCGGAGCAGGGCATCAACTGTTTGAATAAGTCCAAAATTCTGGCCGAATGCTGTTTGGCACTGGGCATTTATGCCCGCCGGGTTTCCATCATGCCTTACTCGCCCTATGATTTTGACAACCATGTGGTCACGGAAATTTATGACCGCAGCATGAAAAAGTGGATCATGCTGGATCCTACCACGGATGGTTATTTCGTGGATGCGCAGAAGCGCCCGCTATCTCTGCTGGAAATGCGGGCATTCTTTGCCAACGATGCGTTTCTCACCTTTGTAACGGCCTCAGATCGCCTGCGTGATCTGAAAAAATCAGCAGAAAAGGGCGCATATTACAACGCCTATATCTGCAAAAATCTCTTTTATTTCATGACGGGAACCCGAAATGGATTTGGGCCCACGGATTCCTGGCTGGTATTCGCACCGGAGAAATTCAGCGTGAAGGATACCAACGTCGCCAATGCCCGTTTCCGGTGTAACCATCTGCCGGAAGAATATGCCCACTTGCTGGGGGAAATGGAAGCGCGCTTAGAACGGAATTTGGCCGCCGCCGAACCGGAAAAAACGGATATTTCTGTTCTACAGGCTGCACCGGAGGGAGACAGAGAATGAACGCCTACCATGCTTTAGCATCCAGTTACGATCGACTCACCAACGATGTGGACTATGCCGCCATCGTTGCTTTCTATGAAGAAATTCTTAAAAAAGAAAACATCCAGCCGAGATCTGCTATCGATCTGGCCTGCGGCACCGGCTCTGTGGCTTTGCTGCTGGCAGAAAGATACGACCGGGTCTTGGGTGTGGATATGTCGGAAGAAATGCTGACAGTGGCCTTCCAGCGGGCTGTGGAGCAGGGGCATATGCCCACCTTCGTCTGCCAGCAGCTCCAGCAGCTGCGCCTTCCCAGAGCCGTGGATATGGCTGTGTGCGCCCTGGATGGGCTGGACTATATCCTGGATCCTGCCGATTGCAAAGAAGCCATTCGGCGGGTCTACAAGACCCTGAACCCCGGTGGTATTTTCATCTTCGATGTGAACACACCCGAAAAACTCCGGGCTATGGATGGACAGGTGTTTTTGGACGAGGACGATGATGTGTTCTGCGTTTGGCGGGGCGAATTCGACGAAGAAACCAATATCTGCTCCTACGGTATGGATCTGTTCCAGCGGGAAGGGGAGAACTGGTATCGCTCCTTTGAGGAGCATCAGGAATATGCCTACACGGTAGAACAGCTGACATGCTTTCTGAAAGATGCCGGCTTTACCCATATCCGTATCTACGCTGACGGGAAACTGGAAGCACCGAAAGCCGGGGAACAGCGCATCTATTTTAGTGCCCGCAAGGGAAAACGGAAATAAAAACCGGGCCGGTCCCTATGGACCGGCCCGAAAACAGGAAACTGGCTGTTGCACATTTTCAAAACCTGTATTATAATAGCCCATATCTTTTAAGGAGGAAGCAGAGTTTCTGCGTTTTGTGATATGAACGATTATTTGGTTCGTGGCATGAGTATGGATGGCTTTGTGAAAATGGTGGCCATTCGTTCCACCGAGTTGGTGCGTCGTGCCGCTGAAATTCACCATACTACCCCCAACGCCACCGCTGCCCTGGGCCGTGCGCTGACCGCCACTTCCATGATGGGCAATATGCAGAAGGTGGAAAATGGCTCCATGACCCTGCAGATCCGTGGCGGCGGCCCCATTGGCACCATCACCTGTGTTTCTGATGCCGCCGGCAATGTCCGGGGCGTGGTCACAGAATCCAATGTCCCTCTGGTGGAAAAATTCCCTGGCAAGCTGGATGTGGGCGCCACCGTAGGCGTGGATGGTACGCTGACCGTTATCCGGGATCTGCAGATGAAAGAACCTTATGTGGGTTCTGTCCAGTTGGTGTCCGGCGAGATCGGTGACGATGTTACTGCCTATTTTGCGGAATCCGAGCAGACCCCCACTGCCTGCGCCCTG
The DNA here is from genome assembly GCA_045124575.1 of Faecousia sp. Lineage (GTDB taxonomy): Bacteria > Bacillota > Clostridia > Oscillospirales > Oscillospiraceae > Faecousia. The sequence goes on along the minus strand of JBGVMD010000083.1, from coordinate 20,328 downwards.
GGCGTGCTGGTGGACACGGATTGTTCTGTGAAGGTGGCCGGTGGCTATCTGATCCAGCTGCTGCCCGGCGCGCCTGATGGGGTGATCGACGCAGTGGAAGCCGGTATTAAGCGTGCCGGTGCGGTGACCAAGATGCTGGAAAACGGCATGACCCCGGAGGAAATCCTGACGGAAGTCTGCGGCGATTTGGGCGTGCTGTTCTTTGAAAACGAGCCCGTTTGCTATAAGTGTTACTGCTCCCGGGATCGGGTCACCGCCGCGCTCATCAGCATCGGCAAGGAGGATCTGACCGAGATTATGAGGGAAGGGAAGCCCTTCCCGGTGGAGTGCCAGTTCTGTGATACGATCTACACCTTCACCCCGGAGGATGTGGCGGAGATTTTGAAAAAAGTTTGATTTTGTCTGTATTTTGCGGGCATAAAGTGGTAATTTGTGCCCGCAAAATTCTTATAAAAAAATCGAAAAAAGTGCTTGACAAATGGCCTATCCATGTGTATAATGTGTCATGTCGCTGAGGTGAGCAACACCGAAAGCGCAAACGGGAGCATAGCTCAGCTGGGAGAGCATCTGCCTTACAAGCAGGAGGTCACAGGTTCGAGCCCTGTTGTTCCCACCACTTAAATATGGCCCTGTGGTGCAGTCGGTTAGCACGCCAGCCTGTCACGCTGGAGGTCGACGGTTCGAGTCCGTTCGGGGTCGCCAAACAAATGTGGAGAGCTTCGGCTCTCCACAATATGCCTCTGTAGCTCAGTCGGTAGAGCAGTGGACTGAAAATCCACGTGTCGTTGGTTCGATTCCGACCGGAGGCACCATTTGTTTATGCCCACTTTTTGTGGTTCGCATAAGGTTCCCAATCGGGAGCCAAGATGCGGGTGTAGCTCATCCGGTAGAGCGCCACCTTGCCAAGGTGGAGGTAGCGAGTTCGAGCCTCGTCACCCGCTCCAATAAAATAGAATAGGAACGCGTAGCGTTCCTGTTTTTATACATGGTGCTGTAGCCAAGTGGTAAGGCCCCGGTCTGCAAAACCGTTATTCGCCAGTTCAAATCTGGCCAGCACCTCCAAAAAGAAAAGGACATCCTTCAGGATGTCCTTTTTCTTTTTCGCTAGGATAACAAAAAATTTTTTTTAGCGACTTTTGTCAATTTGAACTCAAAAACTATTTGTAGACCAACTTTCTCTGAGCATATACTTTTGTCATTTTCGCTTGTTTTTGCGATGATAAACCCCTGCACCTCGACCATGTTTCTGGTCTGTAGTGCAGGGGGCAAATCTTAATGGTGTCGTCTGGACTTTCTTCTTTCCTTGTCACATTCTTTACAGTGCCACCGCATTACCATTTCACGGATGGGTGCTCTAAAGCTGTGATTATTGTCGCATATCCAAGAAACCACTGACGGACTGTCTGCGAAGCATAGTTCTGGTGGTTTCTTGTTTTTCGTACGATCATATCGTTCGCATAGTTCTTGATGCAACGACAACAGATCTGTTTCTCCGACAATTGGTAATTTTTTATTACAGTACGGGCACCTGCTGATTTCACTGGTTTTTCCATTGATGGTGGCTTCGTAGGAATGGCCTTGGGAACAAAAAAGATATGCTTTTGCGTTAACGGTTGCGATAACTTGGCTCGGTAATAATTCGTTTCTGGTATAATCCCATAGAGCAGTGATACCATCAACTCTTGTTTGTAGATCATTAAAGTTAGTGAGAAGTTCACGGTTATTGCAATAGGGACAAGTGCTAATTTCACTAGTGCTTCCATTGATGGTGGCTTCGTAGGAATGGCCTTGGGAACAAAAAAGATATGCTTTTGCGTTAACGGTTGCGATAACTTGGCTCGGAAATAATTCATTTCTGGTATAATCCCATAGAGCAGTGATACCATCAACTCTTGTTTGTAGATCATTAACCCCGATTAGAAGCTCTTTGTTCGTGCAATATGGGCATCCATCGCCTTTCAAAGTTCTGTTATCAATTCTAGCGGGATATGATCCTTGGCATTTTGGACAAATCCAATAAACTTCTTGGTTGCTATAAGCAGTGTATTGACTAGGGAATTTATCGTTATTCTTCCAATCCCATTCTCTGACAAAGTTTGGGTATACCGCCTGGAGACTATTTTGTTCTTCATATACCTTTTTTCCGAAAATACATGGACATCCATAACCACGGGAAGTTCTATAGACAATTTTTTGCCAATAGGAGTGTTTTTCGGTGGGACAGATCCACCACGCATATTCATCGCTGCCATAAGTGTATTGGTCTGGCTTTTTCATTCCATTTTTTTCATAATCCCATTCTGCAGCTATATGGGAATGTGTAGAAGCGAGGTCGTTCTCACCTTTGACCACCTTTTTATTTGCACACACAGGACAACCTTCGCCTTTTATTGTGCGGTTCTTAATGACGGCTGGATAAGAATGTTTTTGTGGGCAAATCCAGTAGACTCTCTTGTTGCTTCCGTAAGAGTATTCATATGGAGTGGCTCCATTATTGTTGTCATAATCCCACTCTTTAGCAATATCTTCGTGCGTTGTCAGCAAATCATTCCTGCCTGGTACTACTTTATTTCCACTACAACAAGGGCAACCAGTCCCCTTATATGTACGATTGACGATGCGTGCTGGATACGAATATTTACAATAAGAACAAATCCAGTAGACTTTTTTTCTGCTATACTCACAATACTCAGCAGGCCCTTTTTCGTTCCGTTCCCAGTCCCATTCTTCTACTAGTTTCCGATGGCGAGAGAATAAATCGTTGACATATGGAATTGGCTTTTGTCCAGCGCAATACGGACAGCCGCTCGGTTTTTTACTTGTACGACTAAAAATAAAGGTGTCATAAGGCAATCCACATTTCTTACAGAGCCAATGCGCTCTTTCGTGCGAATGAGGGGATATATTGTAGGGGGTATAATTGCCATTTTTGGGATAGTTCCATTCTTTGACCAAAGCAGGAAAATCTAACCCCAAGCTTCTCATATGAGGAGGAGAAGGGCCTCCGCGGCCAAAATAGAATTCACATTGCGGAATTCGAGACATACTCCTTCTTTGATTTTTGCTGCTACATTCTATACACATATTTGTACCTCGTGTTTCAATATTGTTACGGGTTCTTGTCCGCCTGAGAAAAGAACTAGATCTTGGAAGGTGCCAGGTGGCCTTAGCAATATGCTAAGACGAATGGCTCGCTTTTCCGGTTTCCTTATTAGCTGCAAATCTAGCACAGATGGTATGTTTTGACCGTATGCGCCAACTGCGTCTGCGTGTTCTCGATTTGGGAAATGAATCTACAGAAGCAAGCATCGTCAATGCGTCCTGTATCAGAAAATAGAATTCTTCCAGCAAGGCGTCAGATTGCTGAAACAATGTGGATAGGCTGGTAAATTGATCGTCCATATTGCCTCCATCTATATGATACTTGTGTTCAAATATATTTAGTTCTCGCCAAAAAGAGACAATAAGCTTAGGTCGGCCACCTCCTGCTCAGCTTTTGCGCGGATTTGCCTGTCTTCACGGCTTAACTCCAGAAGAGAACTTGATACAGCATTTCCTGCAATCTGCTTGCGGTTCTCCTCTGGATGGAGGGAAAGAAAATACTGTTGGGCGAGTTCCGGTTCAACATTCTTGCGTATGATTCTTGTGAGATAAGCAACGTCTACATCTCTTTTTTTGAGTTCAGCCTTAAGACTATCCTTGTCGGCGACCAGTGAATCGTTCTTTCGCTCTAGAGATTTCACTTGGGCCTGCAAGTGTTCGACCTTTTTTGCCAAGGTTATGTAGCTTTCGATGGCTCGAGATGCTTTCAAATGCAGGCTTTCAAAGTAGGATTCACGGCTGCGCATAGCCTCCTCGATCCTCTTTTTGCTGGAATTAATCAATGTCGGGATATCCCAAGGCTCAAAGGCAGGCACATTAAGTGTAGTCGAGCCGCCGTCTCTTTCGCCTACATCAAGGGTTTTGATGTAGGTAAGAACTTCCTTACAGCGGGAGAAATCGTGGGGCTCGAGAGGGTATCCCAAAGATTTTGCGTAGTCTGACAGCTTTCTATAAATGCCATGTACGCTAAAAGACGGGCCAACATCTGACATTTCGACGGCATAGCGGTTGACTATAGCAAGCATTTCTTCGGTGGGAACCTTTTTGGGACGCCCCATTTTTTTGTTAGCCATATAAAGTCACCTCGTCTTCTTTCAAAATTCGGTCGACAGCGGTCGCATTCACATAATGTGCTGCCTGTGCAGCGAGCTTGTCCAAAATGGCGGAGAGCGTGTCGATGTTACCTAACTGTTGCGTTAACAGCTCCAATGACTGCTTAAGCAACATACATGTTTGCTCCAATTCATATGAGATTTCTGTTTTCGAATCACCTTTGAGAATGCTGCCCCGCGTTGGGAAAAACCATTGGCATACAGGGCAACATCCGGGAAGGCCGCTGGAGTTTACGGCACTTTCACAAGGAGTGAAGTCGCCCGTCCAAACAGCTGGACATTGGCAGTAACCATTTTCAACTGGGAAATTCTGGCTAACGGAAATGCCATATGCCTTGCTGGTAGGTGCAATCATTTCATGGAAGCGTTCGTAACCGAGCACGTCCAAAAACTCGGTTAGATTGCTGTAGTAGTGGGCGCTGGTGGACATACTGGCGTGATTAGCTAATTCTTTACATATTGTGGGGCTACCACCAGAAATAATAAGTCCGATCATGGCAATGTGCCGTGCATCACCAAGCTTAACCATTTCAATCTCGTTTTCCATCAGTCTTTCCGTATCCGCTACGATACGGAAGCCCATTTTTTTGTGGACGATATTGGAGTAGAAATGAAACAGGCACTGACGGAGATTGGAGTAGGTGTAATGGTGGTCATTGACCAGTTCCGCATCATAGATGGTAAACTGGGTGGACTTGCAAAACAGCACATCGATGTCGGTCTGGTACATACTGCTGGTATTGTCAATGTATTCCAAAATGGGCAAGGCCAGTTTTTCAGGAATGGGGTATTCGCATAACTCATAATCCGACTCGATGCGATAACGACTTGCTTGCTTCATGCCTTTTAGCTTGGTTCTGCGTACAGTGATAAAATAGGAATCCTTATCTTTTTTGATACAGCGCCGTGGCGTCAGAACACACTCGGTGGGTCGTAGAGGCAGAACCCCTGTCACCTTGAACCAGAACCAGACCGGGAAGTACTTTTTCTTCTCTTCGATGGTTGCGGTCTCCCAAAAACGATCAATGATATCTCTCAGCTTAAGGTAAGATTGATAGTGTGCTAGCCGACGCTGCTTACCGGCTTCGATGACAAGGCGGGGAACATCGTCGATTTGGTTCAACACTTCTTGACGATACGCTGAATTTCCAGGAAGGAGGACAATCAGATCAGCCAATAGCTGGGCAGAGGCATAGTCTTTAGGAACGGTAAAATGGTCCGCGAACTGGCGCATGATTCGAACGTCATTTTGTAGGGTTTCCAAGGCAAAGCTAAAGCGCGATGTGATGACGACACGCATAGCTTCGTGATAGTCATAGAGAGTGCAGCCCAGCTTTTTTTGCGTCTCGTTTGCAAAATGCAATTCGTTAATTTGGAAACTGATAGAAACATTCTTGGCCACTTCGTTGGACATAATCCAGCGACGGTCGTTGTAATTTCCACTCAGGATAACATGCTCTTTTTTTAGCTGCTCAAAGCGTGCCTTGGATTTCTCGATCGTTTTGACATCTAAAACTGAGACGTCTTCAGTGAAGGAATAGTAATCATTATGAACAGCCATCTGCAATGTCATAGTTGCTCACCTCCTCGGTTATTTTTCTGTAAATCTGTATTTCACAATCCACTTCTTCACTGCGTAAGTGACTAAGAATCTCTGCAATCGCAGGGTATGTTGTAGAGCGACAGAGATACTCCAGCCGTTTCTTTTCAAGACCGGAGGCCTTGCTGGCAGAGAGAAGAAGGGATTGATGATTCATTGCTAACTGGGAAAAAAGCCCCATAGTGGATATACACATCCGGCACCCCAGGCAACTGGCGCGTTCTCTGTATGCACATTGCTTACCAATGGCTTTAAGCAGACAGTACGTCGTGGGATCTTTCCCGAGACCGTGCCCCAGTGCAATAGCTTGCAAAGCATCTTTCATGGTCGAGGTGTTCTGACATACAGACATAACTGTCTCGCAGGCTTGGTCTTCAACATGATGGATACAGCTCAAAAGGCTGGCAGCGTTTGCGGGTGTAAGGCCTAAGCTTTTTATTACAGCAGTTTGCTGCCCTACCGTTAGCCGGGAATATTGGACACCATAGCATTCTTTCATCATTGTATCGATGACAAAACTGCAAACGCCCCGGTCCCACATTTGATATGCAATGAATTCAGGGGTTAAGCCTGTGAACTTGGCGTCTTTGAGATAAACTGCCGTAGATTCAGAAGGCCTGCCGTAAGAGAGCTTGTGGGACCTCATGATGGTATCGAGATTGTATGCAATCATAGGAGCCAACTGCGCATCGAGCCCAGCGAATTCGACACTTTGCAGGAGAGCCTTATTTGCGCGACGGCCAGAAAAGTTCTTGTGATCACAGGCTTCGACAAAATCGTTGCCGAAAAAACTTTGGATCAAAAATATATCTGTGGTTGGAACAATAAAAGATTTGGGTTGAGGGGTTAAGTCGTAATGGGCGGTTGCTATGGATAGAATTCGACCAAAAGGCTCCAAAAAACTTGCGGGACAGTGAAAATAGAGTTGAGGGACTCCAGAAGTTCCTTTTGTCTTGTTCGGGGTATTCATTACCAGTTCATTTTGTCGAATGAAAAACTTAGCAATTTCGATGGCCTCGTTTGCAGACAGATTGTTATCCCGAATCCGGCGAAGCATTTCACCTGCCGAATAAGGAAGGTTGGGAGCATGGAGTCTGATGTAGTCGGTACTACGCCAGCTAGCAAAAAAATGCAGTGCAACATAAACCCATAGGTCAGCGTACGGCTTAAAAGACAAAGCCTTGCCAACCAGATCGTCATTCAGAATGACATCTTTGTCGACAATATGGCGCAGCATAACACTAAATGCAGAGAAAGGATAGGCTGAGATGTCAATATCACTGCCGCCTTTTGAAGGCAAGAAACGACGGCTAGTATAGTTGCCGAATAGCAGGAAGTCTGCTAATGTGGTGAACGCAATTGTGCTTGCCTTGGTTGCAAATAATGGAAATAGTTCGCTTTCGATTCTAGGATCATCCTTTTTTTGTAACTCGGAGGAAAGAACTTGAAACAGCAGTTGAACCATATCGACCAGCGCACTGTCGGCCTTATGCTCGGCTTTTTCAAAACGGAGCAGATCTGCTATCATCTTTGGGTATGTGCCAGAATAGTGACTCATTATGGCGGTAAACTGGGAACTGTAGGGCTGGCGGTAACATTGCATCCACAGCGACAGAGGGGCGGTGAGCAAGGGTAGATCGTCACACAGGATGGCGATGCCCAGACGCTTGCCGTCCAACGGGTGATCATTACATTCAATGTGGCTGGCATTCCACCACTGATGCTTATCACAAAACTCGATGAGGTTTTGGCGATCAGCTTGCTTGGAAAGGTCAAAGTTGCTTTTATTGCTGTTGAGGATATCGATTACGGCAGCTTCCAGCGAGATAAACGATTGATTGATGGCAGATATGCGGTCCAGTTCTTTTCTAGAAATATAGAAATTACCATTTTCATCTTCGGTTGCATCGATGATGCCAGCGGAGATTTTCTGTTTGAGTTCTTTGGTGGAGAGATTGGTTATTTCCTTCAGGATAAGGATGGGATGTACGGGGAGCGTCGCAATAACCTCATCAATGCTTTGATTTGCAAGGCTCAAATCGGAGGTGTACAGCACACCATGAACTTGCTGAGGTAAGGTGCTTTCAGGAATAATCCACTCAGGCCTGGAAGCGGCCAAAAAGCTGATAATCATATCTTGCGTTTTGGATCTAAATTTTCCCGGAAGCTGTTCCAGTTTAGAAACTAAAATACCAGAAATGGAATGTGCAGACATCCATTGCTCATGCCAGCTCAGTACTACGGAACTCTCAATCAGAGCACGGCCGGATTTGAGTCGCCAGCAATCTGGATGTGACCACATCCAGGATAACAGTGCGTCAGGCTTTATCCCTAGGACATCTGAGCTTTCCCTGACTGAGAAATATCCCTCCATAGTGGACGCTTCGTGTGCAAACACATCGACTGACCATCTCTCAAACAGTTTTTCTAGGTCATCCAGAGAGCCTAGAAAAAAGTATAGTTCAGTGGAGAAAGGATGAAATCTTGACTTGTGCAGATTCCGATTGTTACAAAGGCGGAAATTGGCAAAAAAGGCGGGGGTTGGATCAATGGAACATGACAGGCAGTAGCGATTAAACTCACTTTCGGCAGGAATGGCAGAATCAAGGAACGCTCGTAAATATTCTGCCGATGTTGTTGAGATACAAGGCCCGCACAGGGTCTCCATAACGGGGATCTTGTTTTGCCGAAGCCAGCTGGTGGCTCTGGAGATCTCAAATGGCCCCGAGGAACCATAGGCGGACAGAATGGAGGAAACGGTGATATCATTTTTGGACGGCAGTAGGTGCTGAATATACTCGTCGACAGAAAGTGCGTTATTTCTGCAGTACATCCAGAAAGATCTAATCGAAGTGGGTTTGTCATGTTCGCTGACATTCTTTTTAATTAAATTCAGAAATTCATCCAAGGTCATTTATGTCTACCTCATTTTCATTGTTTTCAGGGAGTGTTAATAGTGCTGCAAATGCCTGCTCATGTGCTTGCCGTGCTTGCGACATTAGCTCTCCCTTACCAGCCATGTAAGCTAGTGCGCTTTCGGGAGACCGATCACCGCGGAATGTTTGAATTTGCGCCGCATCCAAACCTTTGAGAACCAACTGGACGGTGAAACAGTGTCTGAAGGTGTGTGGCCCCCAGTGAGCAGATTCTAGCAACTGCGCGAACGGCTGCAATTCTGACATCTTTTCACATTCGGGCTTTAGCTTATTCAACAAAAGATCCTTGACCCGCCGAGAGTAAACCTGGTAAGTCATTGCTTTTCCGTTTCGCCCAATGAACATGGGCTTGTACTGCTCTTCGCAGGGGGTTTTTGCAAGGAGCGCAAGGTGCTCCTTGTAAATGGGGTAGATAAACTTAAGGAAATGCTTATACACATTAACGGTGCGCTCCCTTTTTATGCCCCCCGCCTTGACACCATCGCTTCTCAGGACATATTCTTTATTAAGGTCTATCTCCATTTTGGAAATACCGGTTCCGTTATACGACAGATGTATGCCAGGCACCGTGCTGAGAGGGCTGTCTTTTTGACGTACATTCATAACGCAACTGGGGCGGAGACCTGCGTAAAGCTGTAGTGCGATACCAAAGGCTATCATTGGGTCATGGGCACTGGCTAGTTGGATTAGTCGCCTTGCTGCGGCCAGGGGCATGTCTCGCAGTAGCAGCGCATCGTGACTGTTGGGGCGCTTGGGGACGTAGCGCGGATAGTAACGTCGGGTTACTCGTCTACTGTGGGAGTTGGCTTTGGTATCTTCGTAAACCATAAGGTCATCTATATGAATGTCAGTCTTGAATTCAGCTGCGAGATTGCAGAAAAACGATGACACATGCCTCACACAGAGGTCCATGCTCTGCTGGGATCGCTTGATTTCATCCGAGGCACCTTTGGGGGAGTTAACATAGGCGTCGAAGAATGAAAAAACCATCTCGGCATTGATCTCGGCAATTTTGGAGACACGGTTGTGGGCGAAGATGTAATTTAGTGCTTGACAAATGTACACCAGTTCTGCCTTAGCACGAACTTTGACTAGGGGTTTCTGGCCGGTGTAAGGATAAGAGTAATGCTCCAAGCCAGTGAAGCTCACGATGCGATTGCGTTCATTTTTCAAAACGATCATTCGATATACGGAAAGCTCCTTGCCCTTTTGAATCTTGTGCTCATAAACACAGAAACGGCATTTGGGAACAAAAGGGATGATCTCGCTCATTTGTTATTCTCCTATTTAGTATAGATGTTTGAAACGGGCACGCCGGAACGGCGAAGTGTGTCAATAATGGTGGATAGACTGTCGTTAATATTGAACGGTGAGTGAGGCGGGATTATATATGAATGCTTCGCTATACGGAAATCAGTATATGGCTTTGCTGCTTTGACGAAAGTGTCGTGTTGGGCTTGAGAGAAAAAAACAATCTTATCACTATTTTCAACGATGGAGTTTAATGCACGCATGCTTTTTGCGATGGTTACGCCGCCTGCGTGACTAGCATCGTGCTGGATGATGGTGGAATAGGACGAAACTACATTCCATGCATTGTTCACACGGGCGACTTCTATGGAGGTAATAGCGGCTTTTACGATGGTCAGACGAATAAAAACTGTCATGGATTCTCCTCCTTGTAGGATGGGCATTATTGACGATGGAACAGTAATCGCGGTGTTGACATTTGTTTAAGAATGGATAAAATTAGTATATATAGAATGAAAGTGAGGGGTTGAGATGGCATCGAAGAAAAGCGGTTATTCACCGAAAAAACACAGCTTGCCCACTTTCAGCAGAAAAGGAACAAATTTAGGCAAGTATGTTTTCGGAGATAAAACGGTGATGTATTGCTGGCTTATCCACAATGCGGGATCGGATTATATGAAAGCTTTTGCCGACTTCCAGAGTTATTTCATTTTCGACTTTCTCAATTTGAGAGGGCGGCGAATTAGTGTTCGTGTGGCACCGGACACGATGGACGAGGTGCTGGCACAGTGCGATGAAGCTATGACGAAGTCTAACCTTGATGCTGCTGAAGAGATCGTGCTGGATTCATATAAAGATGGAGCCGCACGAGATTATTATTCAATCGCGCTGCGGCAAATTGATCCTTTAGGGTCTATTCTGAGATATCGAAAGGAATGGGATTCTTTTAATTTCCTCGCTTGTCAAATACTTTCGACAGGGTTTGACACTAGTTGGAATGAAGAGGAAGAACGAGAAACAATAAGGAAACTTGAAGCACATTTAGAACTGTTGCATCAAACCGAACATAAGATTGCAAATGGAAAAATCGCAAAAGTTTCAGTGTATGTGGATGATGATCTCGATACTCAATATGATGAAGGGAATATTACATACTGGCCCGACAATATGTTACGAATTACTTATAGACCGGTACAAGAACAGGGGGGAGCAAATCCGACACCATGGGAGTTTTTGGCGCAACGCAACATACTACCTTTTACGACCGATGAGCAAGAAGTTAATGGGATGATTATTGACATGGGTGGGCCGCTAGAAACAATAAAGGGTCAGCCAATTGTTGCTGCACTTTCGGGTTCTCAATTTAGGCAGCTGGCTGATTCCATTCGCTCTTGCATCGCAGACTTAGAATAATAAAAGCCACCGTGCATTAATCGAACGATAATGCACGGTGGCTTATATACACTTTTCCTAAAAAAGGCATACCTCTCCCGATAATCAATATCACTCGATCATCGTTCATCTCATCACCCCTGACGAGAAGGGAGTTGCACCATTGCAACAATTTCGGCGGTTATTACCGAAACGGAGCTGATACAAGCGCATTACCGCTTGCATCCATAGCTAAGGCTATGCAGAAGCGGATCAACAACTTCCTCCCCGAAACTCACTTCCGCATGGCGGTTTCGCAAGGAAACGGGGTAGCTATTCAGCTCAGTGGCAATCATTCGATAACTAGAAGGTCCACAGAGCTTTTCGCTGGCACGCTTGAATGCCTTTTTTACGAAACAATATTCAATTGTTACTATTAAGTATAGCACACTTTGGAATGCTGTCAAGTTTTTATTTTGGACGGACATTTCCAAGCTTTAATAACCCGGCCATTTCTAATTTATACATTTGTACAGGCTGTAATTTTGTGGTTGCCAAAAGCTGGGGCATATGATATTATTTTTTGTAGAAAGCGGAAGGATGCAGGGCTTCATCCAAGTTAGCACGTGATAATTGCGTCTAGCGAAAGCCCATCTGCATAGAAATATGTGGTAAACTGTTGCTATTGACTGCAACACCGTGTCCTGGCGGTCACGCAGGGTCCGAATCTTTGAAGAACAATCGAAGGTTATGTGATCCTGTGTCCTATCATAGATACAACACCCCACGATAACCTTTGGTTAAGGCTATCGTGGGGTGTTTTTACATAGGAGGAATGATGGATAAGGAGCTTTCCGAAATAATCAGTGAATTTCTGGAACTGATGGGGCAGATTCAGGAACAGTACAGTTCTAGCATAAAAGAAGTACAGAGGCTGGAAAGGCTGACGCAGGATTACCTGCACTTGCTGGAGCTACAGGAGAATAACTATCACGAAAGGGCAAGAATTGCAACCCAACTAGGCCGATGCCGTGTACAGCGTAGACCTTACAAGGATGAAGTGATGCTGTTGGAACCACTGGCAAAGTACTTGGAAACGAGCAAAGGTAAGGCAATGCTGGCGCAGCTTCAACATATCTGCACATTACTCCGCAATGCGGAGAAAATGGTGCAGTGCAGAAAGTACATCCCTCGTGTGATGACAAGGGCGGAGTATGAGAAGAAGCGATTTGACGAAGAGGGAAAGGGGACACCGGCAAAGATACCACTCGAAGTAGAGACATTATCGCCCATAGTTGACGGTGAATCCAAAGGAGAAGGTGGCGATGAGAAATGCTGAAAACAGGTCAGTTAGCACGATGGCGGCTACCAGGATGTTGTCATCTGCGAGGAATTCTGATTTCAAAGTGCCATTTGGCACTTTAGAAAATAGAAAGGGGCTTTGAAATGAGTCAGTTTTACTGTTTGCTGCTGGACGATTATTCCGCACCATCTTTTTGCAGTTTTAGCAAACCATACTATGGCACCCTGGGGCATCTAAATTCATTCTTCCAGGCGATAAAAGCAGATGCAGAAACCGCCAAGTTTCACATGGATATGCTTGCGGCTTATGAGCAATACCTGGAAGGCAATAAGGCTGTATGCCACAATGTGGCCTATCAGAATGTGCCCTTTCTGAAGCCGGTCCTGGTACTTGGGGAGGCAACCTCGGTGTTGACGGACTATTGCTGGGAGCATTTGAATACCTGGGAGTACCCCTACCATATGAAATGTGACAAGGCAGAGTGTACGCACCTGTGGCTGTTGGACGATGGCGTATATTGCCGATGCATTCAGGTGAAGTTTACGAACCTGTTTTATTATAAAAACACTGTTGGAGAATTTGTCAGCGCAGGGAGAAGTAGCTGGGGATTCCCGCACCAACTGGAATATGATCCTCCCCATACTTTCTGCCGCCTGTTTGTCAGGGAAAAGATGTTCAAAAGCGAAGCGGAGGCGCTGCATGACAGGGAGAATTTCACCCAGAACCCGGATCCGGTTTTTGAAAAGGTCCTGGCAGATTTATTTGGTGATGGCTAAGGTAGCTGGCTGGGCTGGGTTATCGTTTGAGAGGAAGGTCAATATGAAACAGCGGCAAGAACTATGGGATGAACTGGAGAAGCAGAAGGCGCTTCTCCATGAGCAGGAACAACAGGTCTACCAACAGCTCAGCAAGTTGGTAGATGCGGTGCTGGCGGGTCAGATCACGCAGTGGATGGAAGTGGAAGACTTGCTGTTTGAATTGACTGCATTCTACGAGTACAATTATGACTGTGCTTGGGAGCTGCGGCAAAAATTAGTTAGGTATGTTCATCAGAATTTTTCACACTATGTAGAGAAAGGTAGTGCTATTTTGCGCCTGCTCATCGAGGACAAAACTGAATCCAAAGAAGAAAAGGCGATACCCGCAGATGTTCTATATGCGGAACTTGGAATAACGCAGGAGGCTATGGATGAGATCGGCGAAGTGGACATCGAGTGAGGCGAGAAGTAATTGAGCTACCAACAAACCAACGAAGAAGTTTCTGAATTAAGGAGAGTGCAAATAAACAATGGTCTACTACACTGGCGACATTCATGGCGACCCGACGCGGCTGGAGATTTTCTGCCAGCGATGGAATCTGAAAGAAGAGGATACCATTGTCCTTTTGGGCGATGTAGGCGCAAACTACTACATGAGCAAAAGAGACGAGGAAACCAAGCAGAGACTGAACGCTTTGGGCCCCACCGTTTTCTGCATCCACGGCAACCACGAAATCCGGCCCCACCATTTCCCTACATACGAAACCAAACAGTGGAACGGCGGTGTTGTCTTCTACGAGGAGGAATACCCCAATTTGCTGTTTGCCCGGGATGGTGAGATTTTCCATATGGACGGTCTTGCTCATCTGGTGATTGGCGGTGCCTACAGTGTGGACAAGTACTATCGTATCGCTCGTGGCTATGGCTGGTGGGAGGACGAGCAGCCGTCTGATGAGAGCAAGTCCTATGTGGAGGAGCAAATCCAGAATCACCAGGTGGATGTGATCCTCTCCCACACCTGTCCCTATACATACATTCCCAGAGAGGCTTTTCTGCCCATGGTGGATCAGGACGAAGTGGACGATTCCACGGAACGATGGCTGGACAGAATCGAAGAAACGGTACAGTACAGGGCCTGGCTTTGCGGCCATTGGCACATAAATAAGAGAATCGACTGGCTGTGGTTCCTCTTTGACGATGCCATAGACAGTGAAGAGATTTAGGAACGAGGGAGAAAACAATGAATGTAAAACAGATGCTGCTCAGCTGCAATAAGGATGTGACGGCCATGATGCTTTTTCGCCTTCAAGGTGGTCTGCAATTCAAAGACTGGGAGCAGTTTCAGAAAATGTACGATGCATTTTATGAAAAAGTTGCCGCTACCGAAGCTGTTGCAGGAGATTTCGTCATATTAGGCAGCTCATATCGAAGCGGAACGGAAGAAATACATAATGTATATGCGTACACAAGGTCAGGCCTTCTTTTCGATTTTCGACGCTGTCAGGTTTGGGAACAGGACTGGACGGAAGAACAGCTTGTTGCCAGACTCGACCTGTTGGAAGACTCGAGGATGTATTATTCCATGCCGTATCATTGCATAATGTCCTCTATGTCTTGGGAGGTGCTGCTCGGAGCAGAAGTGTTTGAAAAGAATCTGCGGACCTTTGGCCATGAATGGATGGCAGCCATAGTTATATATAAGATGATTTTTACTGAGCATGTTCAAGGAAATCCAACCAAGGATACTTCTATTCTCAGTTGGATTGCAGAATATCGGGAGTTGCTGTCCTATGTGTGTTTCACGGATGCAGAACATTGGAATACGGTGTTTGTGTATGCAGGTGTGGAGGGAGCTGGAAAAACCTCCATAAGCGGCATTCTGAACAAAGATTGCAATGCGTACATTGAAACCACCTTAACCCAAGCGGCAGATCTGCAGTATATCCGCAAGGCGAAGAGTCAGGGAGCCTATGTCCATCTGATCTATGCGGGGCTAAACGCTTTGGAAGAGCATCTGGAACGAATCGAGAACCGGGTTCGCAAGGGCGGCAAAGGTGCAGATATAGCCGAGGTGAAAAGGCAATTTGAATCCAGATGGTATGCGCTGGAGCGTGTACTTCCGCATTGCCACGAGGTCAGTTTCTTTGATTTCACCAATGGGATAAACCTTGTTGGTTCTTACCGCTATGGTGAAGTGTCTGTAACAGAAAACGGCTGGCGCTGTGACTGGTTCAGGGAATGGCGTCAACACCACTACGAAAGGAAGAAAGAGAAATTATGAGCGATCTCCAATCGTATCTAAACGAGCAACTGAAAGATCCTGGATTTCGACAGGAGTATAGGCGACTGTGGCCCCAATATATGGTGAAGCAGATGCCATACAATATTAGCCGTGTAGTGCGCAGATTTCGGTGCCGTTTGTGCCGTATGTCCAAAAGGAGGAAATCAGATGCAGAATAACAACGACTTCACGAATACGAACAACAATCCATATATCGGCAACCTAACGGGAACGATGACCGTAAAAGACCTGTTTGCCATGTGCGACCGGAATAAGCTAATTGCCTGCATCGCTGCCAAACATAAGGATGCCCTAGATAGCTCAAATATTGCGGAAGCAGTTGCAACACGGTATCTTCCGGTGTTGGAAGAGTTGGAGGGCATTACACCGGCTTCCGGCCAGGAACACTTTGTTCTGGGGATGCTGGTGGAAGATCATGTGGAAGCCATGGATTTTTACATGCCCGAGGTGAAAATGTACTTTCAGCCGAATTCTGTCTTGAGATCGATGACAGAGGAGGATATATGTAAATCGCATGAGGCCCTGGAATGGGCTACGCTGGCAAGCGTTCCGGAGAGTTATGTGTTCTGTTACACACCGTGGGCAGAAATCTTGGATATGCGAGTATTTGCAGACAACATTGCATCGGTGGGAGCCGAGGAGTTGGCGGCGGATATTCTGTATGAAATGACTTTCTGGGGGTTCACGGCCAAGGACGTTGACGAGAAAATCAAGGAACTGCAAGAAGTTCTGAATGACACCAAGTATGATTCTCTGTCGGACTTACTGGAGAATGCTATTATAGAGAAACGGAGCACTCCGACGGAAGAGGAATTGCTTGCTTACAAACGAGAGAACGCACTTTCCAAGCACCGAGTTTATCATTTGCTTCTGAAACACGAAAACTGTTGGCAGTCGGATATGATTGATTTTGTTGGCAACACAAATTCTGGAGAAGTATAAAGACACATTTCTGGAGTTGGCAAAGTGAAGCCGAAAAGCGAGAAACTACTTGGCAAAGGATCAAGCGACATTTGGAGAATTGATCAAAAACATAATATGTCACTCCCGATGCAGGGAGTGTGGATTGAAATGCAGATCGGGGTATTACCGGTTGACTACTACAAACTGCCTACCATTTTCTGGATGGCAATCGACAATCACAGATTAAAAAAGAGCGCTATGGGAACAGAAAGCTGTCACCATAGCGCTCTTATCTTACATATCTTTATTTGATCTCTTGCTCAAGATCATCGAAAAGGTCACTATCAAAGAACTGGCGGATACTGATATCCAAACCATCGCACAGCTTTTTGATAGACACAATTCCGGGATTCTGACTCTTGCTGTTCAGCATACTGTAGATCGTGGAGGGTGAAACGCCGGCGCTAGACGCCAATGCATTGATTGCCATGTTACGTTCTTCACACAACTCCAGAATGCGTTTTGCTACCGCTTCTTTAGCGCTCATAGCTGCCCCTCCTTCTTACGAATATTCGTAAAATAAGTTTAACCAAATTTACGATAAATCGTGTGGGATATATCGCAAACTTCGCAAAACTGTGCTAAGATATACGATATACTCCACAACGAAGGAGTCACATTATGAGTGCATGCACCTTTTTCGGTCATCGGGATTGTCCGGACGGCCTAAAATACAGCCTCCGGTCTGTCATAATTGATCTCATAACCAATCATGGGGTCGATATGTTCTATGTGGGCCACCAGGGCGGCTTTGATAGGCTCGTACGGAGTGTTCTGCGCGAAATTACGCAGGAATACCCTTCGGCGCATCATGCAGTTGTGCTGGCCTATATGCCCTCAGAGCACCCCGTCTTGGGTGATACCTCTGACACGATGTTGCCGGAGGGGATTGAATTGGTTCCCCCTCGCTACGCCATCTCCTGGCGCAACAACTGGATGTTACAGCAATCTGACTTCGTGGTGGCCTACGTGACCCACACCTGGGGCGGTGCAGCACAGTATGTACAAAAAGCCATCCGGTCTGGCAAGACCGTCATTAACCTATACCATGCTCAAGAAGGAGGATGCGCGCTATGAAGCAATGGAAGAAAATAGTCTACATCGTCGCTGCCGTATTGGCCATCTGCGTGGCGGCCGTCCTCTTGTTTGGAAAACGCAAGGAGTGCTGCCTGTGCAATACTCCCGCATCCTCCGTTCCTTGTTTAATCGACCTTGAAACCGGCGACATTCTGGAGCTGCGCCTAGACGGCCCCAGCACCACCTCTGGCCCAGAGGGGCAGAACGATGTGTCCACCTTTTCGTTCATCCGATTTGGAAATGTTACCGGAATCAAGCAGACGGCCCCCAATGTGATTGAGCTAAGTATTTCTGCAGCGGACAAATCGCAGACTTGGGGCCTGTGCCGAGACTGTCGAAAGCAGCTCCCACGGGAGTATGATTGGCGATATGTGCTGGCTGACACGGAAAACAAGTTGGTGTTTCCGATTGCCGTTGGAGAAGTCACACTCGATGGATGTGTGGTTACTGTAACGCAGGAAGAGAATTTAATCCATATTTCCGTTCAATAGCGTGGATACTAAGTTTTTTAGAGCAAAGAATATTCCTGACCCCGACTAATCTTTCCATTACAGAATTGTCACATAGTGATCAAGTGAAAATGAGGCGCCGCGGTGAACCCGGCGCTCTGCATTTGGGACGGTTACTTCTGCTTTTGCTTAAGTAAATAAGATATCAAATAGGCACCGACGGTTAAGATGATGCCGACAACAAAATGTCCGGGCACAACTAAAATAAAAACATTGCTCTATGCTCGGTATATCTAATTATGGTAGGCATTTCAATTACGCTGTAAGCGATGGCCAAAACAGTGGAAACAAGAGGAGAAATCCACAACAGCTTTCTTTTAGCAAAGAAGATGGCAGCCACCACAAGAATAGGGATCACTCCCCAGAGAATAATGCGCCACCAATCCATATAATCACATATATGAAAGAGATGTCAAACGGGGAAACCGGCAGGTATCTGAGTGGGCCGATAACTTGCTAGAAATTCATGTGGAAGTAAACATAGATAACTATATGGAGTATTGTACAGAAATTATAGAAGCAGAATTGGAAAGAGCAAAGGAATTATTCTGACTTGATCTAATGAAGCCCCGGAGTCACCTCCGGGGTTTCGGTCTGCCTATCTAACTCAATCATTGGTTGGAAACGAAACAACCAATTGATAATTGTCTTTCCAAAACAATGTGCTATGATATAGCTACACCGGTGAATCAAACTTTTAGGAGGTGCTTATATGCAACTCGAATTAGGAAACAATATCCGGCAGCTCCGCCGCCGTGATAAGAGAACCCAAGAACAGCTTGCAGAAGCGTTGGGGGTTACCTCCCAGGCGGTATCTCGTTGGGAGTCGGGGGTTTCCCATACTTAAAGATACCACTATCAAAACCCACGCTTACGATACTTCCAATAATCAAATTTTGGAGGTAAACCCTATGAAACGCCTTATGTCCTGTGAATATAACTTCGATAACTGTTGTGTGGAACTGAAATTCACCGATGGTAGTATGATTGCCATTGACACTATCGCTGTGGAGAACGAAGTTGCCCGTAATTTGTATGAACGGTCAGAGCTTGACTATCTTGTCTACAATGCGCCACTTGAATATGCCGACCTTATTCTAAACGGCGATCCCGAAGCGTATTTGAAAGCTGTAACGGAGTATAAGCATTTGGATTGATTGAATTGTAACTTTTTTTGCACATAAGCTCTCGAACGATTGACTTTTGAACAAAAAAGGTGTATAATATTTAGCGATCAAAACGAACGAGGTGAAAAGATGATTAACTTTTCTTGCAAATAAAATCGGAATAAGCGGTAATGCCATTATGGATGGCATTGTTGCGCCCATTGCAAGAAAGTTATAAGTCTCTTATCTCTATATAGTGCTTTACCGCCTTTTCCGGTGGTGTAATTATGCTATGATGAGCTGCAAGAATGAACTTTCTTGCGGCTCTTATTTTTTGTAAAAGGAAGTGATAACTGTGATGGAGGCCACAGAATTGGTCGTTACACATGATTTTCTCCGTATGATGTCGGTGTAGTCCGGTGGGACTCATACGGAGTAAAATGTCACCGTGACACCGACTTTGCATCTACTACGACATACAAAGGAGGATTAACTATATGTCAATGATTAAAATAGAAAACCTTACTTTTTCCTACCCGACCAGTTACGATAATATCTTTGAAAATGTGAATTTCCAGATCGACACGGATTGGAAACTCGGTTTTGTGGGAAGAAACGGCAGAGGGAAAACAACACTGCTGAACCTCTTGCTTGGGAAGTATGAATACAGCGGAAAAATCATCAGTTCTGTTCAGTTTGATTATTTTCCGTACCCTGTGACAGATAAAAGTCAGCTCACAGAAACAATATTGCAAGATGTCTGCCCTGCCGCCGAAGAATGGGAGATCATGAGGGAGCTTTCCTATCTTGATGTAGACCCGGAAGTGCTTTGGCGTCCCTTTGAAACGCTCTCCAACGGCGAGCAGACAAAGGTTTTGCTTGCCGCACTATTTCTCAATGAAGGGCATTTTCTGCTGATCGATGAGCCTACCAATCAC
>JBGVMD010000082.1:0-8570 GCA_045124575.1 Faecousia sp. | reverse complement strand
GTGCACACTGGCGTGGGAATCCCCCGGATAGAGGGGGGAACGATCGAAAACTAGTCCCATACCTTTGGGGATTGCCACACCAGTGACATCGGTCACTGGTTCGCAATGACATCTCTTTTTAGCGCTATAAACAACAATTTACCGCAGCAAATTACACTTCAAAAAAGCTTTTGATGGTTGACATAATCCCATTTTCCACCTTGGCCAGAATCAAAAAATCGCCGTTTTGGCCATAGGCACGATAGGTGCCGTCGGGATGGGTCACGGAGAAGGCATTGCCATTGCGGCAGCGTTTTTCCTGATTGGGCGTCAGGGTCACAGCGGGGTAATTGCGGAACATAGAGTCCACGGGACGCAGGTAATTTTCCGGATTTTCCGCAGCAATCAGCTCGTCCAGCGTCACGGCATCCCCAATGGTATATTCGCCCGCCGTCACCCGCCGCAGCGCCGCCATACAGCCGCCGCAACCGAGCGCCTCGCCGATATCCTTGCACAGGGTACGGATGTAAGTGCCCTTGGAGCAATGCACCAGCAAGCGGGCTTCCACACCGTTAAATTCCAGGCATTCCAGCTTAAAAATCTCGATTTCTCTGGGCTGGCGCTCCACCTCACGACCTTTGCGGGCAAGATCATACAGCTTCTGTCCGTTCACTTTCAGCGCAGAGTACATAGGCGGGATTTGTTGAATTTTTCCCCGAAATTTTGGGAGAACACCAAGAAATTCCTCTTCAGAAACGGAAACTTCCTTTTCTTCCAGCACCGTGCCGGAGGTATCCTCCGTGTCGGTGGTCAGACCCAAACGGATGGTGGCCTCATAGGTTTTCTCTGCGTGTTCAAAAAATTCCACACCCCTTGTGGCACGGCCTACAAACACCGGCAGCACACCGGTGGCCATGGGATCCAGGGTTCCGCCGTGGCCGATGCGGCGGGTCTTTAGGATGCCCCGCAGTTTGCTCACCACATCCTGGCTGGTCCAGCCCGCCGGCTTGTCAATGATTACAATTCCGTTCATAACGTTGCTCCTGAAAATTGTTGTTTTTAAAAACAAAGATCACCCAAAGGAATGTCATGGCGAACCAGTGCACACACTGGTGCGGCAATCCCCCGGATAAAAGGGACGACAAAACGATGCGTTTGGGACAGGTTTTCCCTCGTTACCACGGGATCCCCACACCATCCTGCGGGATGGTTCGGGATGACACCGTTTATTTTGTGTCCGCTCCAACGGTCTGTAAACAACAATTTATCATTCTTTCTTATTCTTCCTCTTCGTCAGAGCCGGTGTCCAAAGAGTTGATGAGCGCCAGCATCTTGGCACCGTAGGTGATGGAGTCGTCCAGCGCCCACTGGATCTGAGGAGTATAGCGCAGGTTCAGGGTCTGACCCAGACCACGGCGCAGGAAGCCGGCAGCGGACTTCAGACCCTTCATGGCGTCAGCGGCCTTGTCCTCCTGCAAAAACGACACATACACCTTGGCCCAGCGCAGATCGGGGGTGGTCTCCACCCGAGTGACGGAGATCATGCAGTCCTGCACCCGAGGGTCTTTCACATTCCGCAGCAGGGAAGACAGTTCCTTCTGAATCTCCTGATTGATGGTTGCAATTCTATTGGATGCCATAGCGGTATCCTCCTAATAAAATATATGTCATTGCGAGGAGCCACCTCAAGGCGGCGACGTGGCAATCCCCCGGATTGTCCGGAAGCCTAAGGGGATTGCCACACCATTCTGGTTCGCAATGACATCCCCTTTGTAGAGAAGGCCAGCCGCCGCTGCTGCGGCGGCTGGCGCAAAAGTTTTATCTCTTGATTTCTTCCATAACGAAGCACTCGAAAACGTCATATTCCCGAATGTCGTTGTAACCGGCCACGGTCATACCGCACTCATAACCGGCGGTGACTTCCTTGGCCTGATCCTTGAAGCGCTGCAGGGAGCCGATCTCACCTTCGTAAACGACGATGTTGTCACGCAGCACACGGACCTTGGCGTCCCGGGAAACCTTGCCGTCCTTGACCATACAGCCAGCAACGGTGCCGATGGCGGAGACCTTGTAGGTCATGCGCACTTCGGCGTGGCCAATGACCACTTCCTGATACTTGGGAGCCAGCATGCCCTTCATAGCAGACTCGATCTCCTCGATGGCGTCGTAGATCACGCGGTAGAACCGCATATCCACACCGGCACGCAGGCCGTTGGCCTGAGCAGCGGCATCTGCACGGACATTGAAGCCGACAATGATAGCACCGGCAGTGGAAGCCAGCAGAATATCGCTTTCGTTGATGGCGCCGACAGCGGCGTGAATGACACGGACACGGACTTCCTCGTTGGAAATTTTCTCCAGAGAAGCCTTCACGGCCTCGGCAGAGCCCTGCACGTCGGCCTTGACGATGATGGGCAGTTCCTTCATCTGGCCTTCCTGCATTCTTGCAAACAGATTGTCCAGGGTGACCTTGTTCATGGCGTTGGCCAGAGCGTCCTTGGCGGCCTGCTTGCGCTGCTCCACCAGCTCACGGGCCATACGCTCGTCGGTAACAGCGTCAAAGGCATCGCCTGCGCTGGGCACATCGGCCAGACCCGTGATCTCCACAGGAACGGAAGGACCGGCGGTCTTTACAGTACGGCCCTTGTCGTTGGTCATGACACGGACACGGCCCACAGCGGTGCCGGCGATGACGATGTCACCCTGCTTCAGGGTACCGTTCTGCACCAGCAAGGTAGCGATGGGGCCACGGGTCTTGTCCAGACGAGCCTCGATGACGGTGCCCTTGGCACGACGGTTGGGGTTGGCCTTCAGCTCCTGCACTTCGGCAGTCAGCAGCACCATTTCCAAGAGGTTATCCAAGCCCATGCCGGTCTTAGCGGAAATGGGGCAGATGATGGTGTCGCCGCCCCACTCTTCGGGGATCAGGTCGTACTTGGTCAGCTGCTCCTTGATCTTATCGGGGTTGGCGGTGGGCTTATCCATCTTATTGATGGCCACGATAATCGGCACTTCGGCGGCCTTGGCGTGGTTGATGGATTCCACCGTCTGGGGCATGATGCCGTCGTCGGCAGCCACCACCAGAATGGCGATGTCAGTAGACTTGGCGCCACGGGCACGCATGGAGGTAAAGGCAGCGTGGCCGGGGGTATCCAGGAAGGTAATCATCTGGCCGTCCACATCCACGGTGTAAGCACCGATGTGCTGGGTGATGCCGCCAGCCTCGCCTGCGGTAACGGAGGTCTTCCGGATGGCGTCCAAAGTGGAGGTCTTACCATGGTCAACGGGACCCATGACCACCACAACAGGGGCGCGGGTCTCCAGCTCGGAAGCCTCGTCCACATGGTCGTCGATGATCCGCTCTTCGATGGTGACGGTAATTTCCTTTTCCACCTTGCAGCCCAGTTCGGTGGCCACAACTTCGGCGGTGTCAAAGTCGATGGTCTGGTTCATGGCAGCCATCACGCCGTTCTTCATCAGGCACTTAATGACTTCTGCCACGGTCTTCTTCATGCGGGAAGCCAGCTCAGAAACGGTGATCTCATCGGGGATCTTCACCACAGTGGGGGCCTTGCGGGCCACTTCCATCTGCAGACGGCGCAGCTTCTCCTGCTCCTCGTTGCGGGACTTGTTGCCCTTCTTGTTCATCTGCTGCTGTTTCTGCTGCTTGGCACCCTTGCCGCCGCCAATGCGCTGCTTACCGCCCTGGTAATCCTGGACACGCTCAGAAACCAGATTGTCTACATCGGCAAAGCGGCTGGTGTTCACCTGCACAGCGGAGGTATCCACCACCCGGCGCTCTCTCTTACGCTCGGGCTCGGCAGCCTTCACGGGCTGCTGGGGCTGCTGATTCTGGGCAGGACGGGCCTGCTGCTGGGGACGGTTCTGGTTCTGCTGCATGGGACGGTTGCCCTGCTGCTGGGGCCGACTTCCCTGCTGCTGGGGACGGTTACCCTGCTGCACAGGCTGCTTGGGAGTCTCCTGCTTGGGGGCTTCCTGCTCCTTGGGCTTAACATTAAACACCTGGGCAATATCGGAAATCTGATGATTCCGGGTGATATGCTCAAACACGGCGTTCAGCTCGTCAGCGGTCAGCACCTGGGTGTTGGAACGGGGCTTTTCATAATATTTTCCGACGATTTCGGAAATCTCCTTGGGGGTCACGCCAAAGTCGGCGGCCACCTCTTTCACGCGATATTTTGCTTCAATTGCCATATATTACACGCACCTCCAAATTGGGGAATGCAGAATGTAGAATACAGAATGCAGAATTGTTTAGATTCATTTTGCATTATGCATTATGCATTATGCATTGATTGGTCTACTCACTTTTTCTTACCAAAACGGACATTTCGTTTATGTGCCTGGGCTTCTTTTTTCCGCTGTTTCTGTTTTTCGGCCTTCTCTGTCAGCACCGCCACCGCATCCTGCGGGGGTTGGGGCAAGGACGAAATCAGCGCCAGCGCCATGGATACTTCGGTGATGGCGGCAACCGCAAGAGCGGAACGCCCGATGGCCATGCCCATTTCATCCTTGGTGTACGGCAGCCGCACCGCCTGCTGGTCGGTACCGGCGGCAAAGGCCTTGGCCCGGCGCCAGGTGTGGTCGCCGGCATCGGATGCCACCACGATGACATAAGCTTTCCCGGCCCGGGCAGCACCGCCCACCGGTTCTTCGCCCAGTTCAGCGTAACCTGCCTTCCGGGCAAGGGCCAAATAGTTGAGGGTCTTATCCATGCTGCACCTCAATTTCACGGGCCAGCCGGTCGTACACTTCCTGGGGGATCTCCACCTCCAGGCTGCGATCCAGGGCCTTGGATTTCTGTGCCTTTTTCAGACACTCCGCTTTGGGGCAGATATAGGCGCCCCGACCGGCGGCCTTTCCGGAAAAATCCAGAGAAACGCTGCCGTCAGTGCCACGCACCACCCGGATCAAAGCTTTTTTGTCCATTCTTTCCCGGCAGCCCATACACTGCCGCTGGGGAATTTTCTTTTGCATAAGCTGCACCTCCAAATCTTGCTGTCATTGCGAGGAGGGCAAGGCCCGACGTGGCAATCCCCAAAGGTTTTCTCCTCGTCCAGGGGATCGCCACACCAGTCTGAGGACTGGTTCGCGATGACATACTTCTATGTTATTCTTCCACTTCTGCCTGAGAAGCGGGCTTGATATCAATCTTATAACCGGTCAGGCGGGCAGCCAAACGGGCATTCTGACCTTCCTTACCGATGGCGAGGCTCAGCTGATCATCGGGAACGAGAACCTTGCAAGCCTTCTGACCGGGAACGGCTTCCACGGAGATCACATCGGCGGGGGAGAGGGCAGCCTTCACATATTCGCAGGGATCTTCGCTCCACACCACGATATCGATCTTCTCGCCGCCCAGTTCCTCCACAACGGCACCAACACGGCCGCCGCGGGGGCCAACGCAGGCGCCCACGGGATCCACGCCTTCCATGGCGCTGCGGACAGCCATCTTGGTGCGGCTGCCAGCCTCACGGGCGATATTGCGGATTTCCACCTGGCCGTCCATGATTTCAGGGGTCTCCAGCTCAAACAGACGGCGCACCAGGTTGGGATGGGTGCGGGACACGCACACCAGAGGGCCACGGGTGGCCTGACGAACTTCCAGTACGTAAACACGGATCATCTGACCCTCGGTGTAGCTCTCGCCGGGGATCTGCTCGCTGGCGCGCAGCACAGCATCGGAAGCGTCATTACCCTGGCCGATGCGGACAAAGATGTTGCCATTGGGATCCTTGCGCAGGATGGTGGCAGTCAGCAGTTCCTGGGCCTTGTCGGCGTAGGATTCATACACCATGCCACGCTCTGCCTCACGGATGCCCTGAATGACCACCTGCTTGGCAGTCTGGGCAGCGATGCGGCCAAACTTATTAATGTCCACGGGGATAGAAATGGTCTCGCCCACCCGGGCGTCCATGTTATAGTTGCGGGCGGCATCCAGCTGGATCTCCAGAGCCACATCCTCTACTTCTTCCACCACGGTCTTGATCTGATACATGAAAAGGCCCTTTTCAGACAGATCCACCACCACGTTCTCGGCGGGAATATCCCGGTGATCCTCTCTGTCCTTGTGGTAGGCGTTGGTCAGCGCCTGCTTCAGACGCTCCACCATGTAGGAAACGGGGATGCCCTTCAGCTTCTCCAGATCCTGCAGGCTGGCAAAAATCTCAGCGCCGATGTCCACCTTGGGTGCTTCGGCAGTTTTCTTGGTTCTTCTGGTCTGTGCCATTGTCGTTTCTATCCTCCTATGTTAAAATTCCACTCTCAGGCGAACCAGAGCCACCTCGGATTTTTCCAGGGTGATGGTTTCGCTGCTCGTTTCTACGGTCACACGGCCGTCATCATAGCCCCGCAGAATGCCGGGGATCTCCTTGACGCCGTTTTTGGGGCGGTACAGCTTGACCATGATCAAGCTGCCCATGAATTTTTCAAAATCGGAAGGCCGCTTCAGCGCCCGCTCGATGCCGGCGGAGCAGACCTCGAAATGATAGCTGTCCGGAATGGGATCGGCCTCGTCCAAAATGGGGTCAGCGGCACGGGAAATGGCCTCGCAATCGGTGATGTCCACACCGCCATCCTTGTCGATGTACAGCCGCAGGAAGCGCTGGTCGCCCTCCCGGACATATTCCACATCCCACAGGGTGCATCCCTGATTCAGCACGATGGGCTCTACCAGCTGCTGAACGCGCTCGGTGATCTTCACAAAAATTCCTTCTTTCGTAAAAAATCTTAGAAAAAAGAGAGGGGATGAACCCCTCTCTTTCGTATAGTATACGCTAGATTACTGGTATTATAGCATTAACATTTCCACATTGCAAGGGGTTTTCCCACTTTTTTTGTGACTTTTTTCGGTTTTTAATAAGATAAATTGTTGTTTATAGCGCTAAAAAGAGATGTCATTGCGAACCAGTGACCGATGTCACTGGTGTGGCAATCCCCAAAGGTATGGGACTAGTTTTCGATTGTTCCCCCCTCTATCCGGGGGATTCCCACGCCAGTGTGCACACTGGCTCGGAATGACACAAAACTTGTAAACAACAATTTACCTTTCCAATATCTTCGCCAGTTTCTCCAAATCCCCATCCTGCAGGCCGGAATAGTTCACCACGATCCGATGCAGGCTGCTTTCCGGCGGCTGGCCGTGGTAGTAGCTGCTGAGCATCCGAATTTTCAGTCCCAAACCGGCGCAGTAGCGCACCAGCGCTTCGTCAGAAAGGGCAGTGTCCACTTTCACCAGAAAATGCAGGCCTGCGTCCGCTTCCTCAATGGTCAGTTTTTCCCGCTGGGGGCAGGAGGTGATGATCTGCAGCAGCCGGTTTCGCTGCAGTTTGTAGAATTTTCGCATCCGGTTGATGTGCTGCTCAAAATGGCCCTCACTCAAAAACCGGGCCATGGTGTGCTGCTCAAAACCGGATACCGTGCCGGTGTAAAAGCCCAGTTTTTCCCGGAATGATGCCATCAGCGCGGTTGGCAGAACCATGTAGCCCATACGGATAGAAGGAGCCATGGATTTGGAAAAGCTGTTGATGTAAATAACCCGGCCGCTCTGACCGTAGAGGGCGGGCATGGGATGGCCACAGAAACGGAATTCGCAGTCATAATCATCCTCAATGATCCAGTTGTCACCTTCACTTGCCCAGTTCAGCAGTTCCTGCCGACGGGCCATATCCGTCACCGTACCGGTGGGGAAGTGGTGGGCCGGGGAAAAATGCAGCACCCGGGCGTTTCCCAGAGAATCCGGCAGGATGCCCCGGCTGTCCATGGACGCCCGATGGATCTGTACCCCGGCGGCGGTGTAGGTGCGGCCGATTTTCTCATAGCCCGGCTCTTCCAGGGCATAAATCTTGTCCTGTCCCAAAATCTGGGGCAGCAGATTATAAAGATGATCCGTACCAGCGCCGATGATGATGTTCTCCGGGTCTACCTGCATCCCCCGGAACCCGGACAGATGCTGGGCAATGGCCCGGCGCAGGGCCTCGCAGCCGTTGCTGGGCAGGGGCTGCAGCAGTTGATGTCCAAAATCCAACAGCACCTGCCGCTGTAGTTTGCTCCACACAGAGAAAGGGAAATGGGCCGGGATGTTGGCGGTCAGATCCAGCAGAGGCGCTTGCTGTTCTGCCGGAGCGGCTGCGGGGGCAGAAACAGGGACGGACCGGACACGGCCTTCCTCTACGAAATAGCCCACCTTTTCCACCGGCAGGATGTAGCCCTCATCGCACAGGTGATCGTAGGCCTTTTCCACCGTACTTTTGCTCACTTCCAGATGCTGAGCCAGTGCCCGCTTCGACGGCAGCCGATGGCCTGCTGGCAGTTTTCCCGTAAGAATGTCGCTGCGGATGCAGCGATACAAAGCTTCATAAAGGGGCAGACCGGGTGCTTTTTTTAGTTCGTATGTTAACATAACACAATCCGCCCCTTTCAAATTTCAATTTATCGAGCAGATGGAGCAGCCACAAAATAAACGGTGTCATCCCGAACCATCCCGCAGGATGGTGTGGGGATCCCCCGGTAACGAGGGAAAACCTGCCCCGAGCGCATCGTTTTGTTGTCCTTTTCGACCGGGGGATTGC
>JBGVMD010000081.1:0-6870 GCA_045124575.1 Faecousia sp. | reverse complement strand
CTTCTTACGCTCAATGAAAGCGGTGGGGAACTTGGCGGAAGGGTTCAGGGAAGTTTCGGTCACGCCGCCGGTGATGACGTTACGCATCTTGACGCGCACAAAGGCAGCGCCCTTACCGGGCTTAACGTGCTGGAACTCGATGACCTGCATGACCTTGCCATCCATTTCAAAGGTAATGCCGTTGCGAATATCGCCTGCAGAAATCATAATGATATCCTCCTGAGTATTCTCCCTTTCGGGAAATTATATTTTTATTCTTTAACTGGTTTATTCTAACCCAAAATTCGTCATTTTGCAATAGGGAAACCAAGATTTTTTTACACAATAATCAAATTTTTCGGGCTATGGGTCAGATTTTCATGGCCGTCTTCCAGGAAAACGCAGCAATCTTCAATTCTGACACCGAATTTGCCGGGCAGATAGATGCCAGGTTCCGCAGAAGCCACGGCGCCGGCGGGCATGGGGTTTTCGTTGCGGCCGTTGGGGCTGGGATTTTCGTGGACTTCCAGACCCAGGGAGTGACCATAGCCATGGCCGAAATAGGGGCCGTAACCGGCATCGGTGATGACCTTGCGGGCAGCGCCGTCAATATCCTTACCAGGCACACCGGCCTTGGAAATGGCCAAGCCAGCCAGCTGAGCCTCCAGAACGGTGTTGTAGACCTTCTTCATCTCCTCGGTGGCAAAACCGACGGCCACGGTACGGGTCATATCAGAGCAGTAGCCATTGTACTGAGCGCCAAAGTCCATGGTGACGAAATCGCCTTCCTGGATGACACGCTCGCAGGCCACGCCATGGGGCAGGCTGGTGTTGGGTCCGGAGACCACGATGGGATCGAAGGCCAGACCTGTGGCGCCGTTCTTATACAGGCAGTAAATGAGCTCAGCCTGCAGTTCCAGTTCGGTCATACCCACCTTGATGCGGGGACAAACCTCAGCGAAAGCCTTATCGGTGATGGTCTGGGCCTTACGCATCAGCTCCAGCTCCCACTCTTCCTTCACGGCACGGAAACCGTTGATTTGCTTGGTAAAGGGCACAAACTTGGCATTCACGCCCTTTTCGTACATCATAAACTCAGCAACGGTGATGTAATTTTCCTCATAACCGAAGGTGGTGATGCCAAAATCTTCGATGCACTTATTGATGCAGGCCACATAGCCGCCGCCCTTGGCAACATCCAGCACCTCAAAACCCTTGATGCCATTTTCGGCAGCCTCGGTGTAGCGATTGTCGGTAAAATAGCGGCAGCCCTTCTTGGATACTACAGCAACGCCCTCGGCAATGTCATACTCAGCGCCGTAATGACGGCTATAACGGCTGGTCAGTAGCAGGCCGTCCACCTCGCCGTCCAGCAGAGTCAGGTATTTTTCCAGATTTTTCATAAACAAATCCTCCTGTTTTTCGCAGCAAATATAAATGGCTTTTCCAGCACATGCCGGGCTTTCAGCCAAAAATTATGATTGTCGATGGCCTCGACCAGAACCGTCTTCACCCCGGCGCAGTTACCGCCAAGGGTATCGGTGAATATCTGGTCGCCAACCAGTATAGCCTCCCCCGGTGCAACTTCAAAACGGGCTAGGCACGCTCGGATTCCTTTGGAGAAAGGCTTTTTCGCATGGGTGATGCAGTCGATCCCGTATTGCCGGCAGAAAAGCCGCACCCGATCCCGCTTGGAATTGGACACCACACAAAGTTTGACGCGGGAGGACACCATCTGACGCAGCCATGCCTCCATTTCCCCAGTAGGTACATTGGTGGTGTAGGGCACGATGGTATTGTCAAAATCCAGCATCAGCAGTTTGACGCCATGGCGTTCCAGAAATTCCGGCGTCAGATCTGTAAGGCTCGGGGTCATGAAACGGGGCAGCAGAGAAAAAGACATACACACAGCCCTTTCTTCATAGAATACATTTGAAATTATAGCACATGAGGAGGGATTTGTCCATGGCAATTGTGCTACATCTTGCCATGACGGCGGCAGAATTCCACACAAGCAGCCCACTTCCCTGCCCATCAGCCTGGATGGCCTGCCATTTTTCCCCTTACAGCACAGGACTTTCCAATCTGCCATCCCAGCTGCCTAAAGGCAGCTTGCTGATTCTTAACGACCGGACGCCGGTGTTTGGCCACAGTCCGGAACGGATTGCCCAGCAGCTGGCTGACACCGCAGAGGCCCTTGAATGCAGCGGCATTCTCCTGGACTTTCAGCGCTCCAACGAATCCCAAACCCAGACCATCGCTTCGGCTGTTGCCGCTCTCCCCTTCCCAGTGGCAGTAACGCCTCCCTATGCCGAGAGACTGGATTGCGCTGTTTTCCTGCCGCCGCCACCGATGACCATGCCGCTTGAAACCCACCTTGCGCCCTGGCAAGGACGGGAAATTTGGCTGGAGGCAGCACTGGAAGATCAGTGCATCCGTGTTGATCAATCCGGCAGCCATACTGTTTCATGGGACGGTGACGAACTCCCCTGCCCCCATGTGGATGAGAAACTCCACTGTCTCTACCGCATGGAAGTACAGGAAGACCATATTGACTTTTTCCTGCGGCGGGACAAAATACAGCTTCAATCCCTATTGGAAGAAGGCGAGAAAATGGGCATCCGCCGCTTTGTGGGTTTATATCAGCAATTGGGAGCATCCTTTGCCCAGGCAACTGCGGCGGACACCGCCCGCTTCCATGCCTGAAGCCGGGTATGCCGGAGGGAGGCTTCCATCTCGGGAGCAAACACCCGATCCACAGACCAATTGGCGCGGATCTCTTCCATATCCTTCCAATACCCCACCGCCAGACCGGCAAGGTAGGCAGCGCCCATGGCGGTAGTCTCCACACATTTGGGCCGCAGCACAGGCGCATCGGTCATATCCGCCTGAGTCTGCATCAAATAGTTATTGGCAGCTGCGCCCCCGTCCACCTTGAGATTTTCCAAGCGAATACCAGCATCGCTTTCCATGGCGGTCAGCACATCGTTGGTTTGGTAGGTAATGGAATCCAATGTGGCCCGGATGATGTGGTATTTGCTGACACCCCGGCTGAGGCCCACAATGGTGCCCCGGGCATAAGCATCCCAATAGGGTGCCCCAAGGCCGGTAAATGCCGGAACCACATAGCAGCCATTGGTATCGCTTACCTTGCGGGCCATATATTCGGCATCGGAGGCAGTTTCGATAAAACGAAGTTCGTCCCGCAACCATTGAATGGCGGCACCGGCCACGAAAATGGAACCTTCCAAAGCATAAGTCACCTTGCCGTTTAAGCCCCAGGCAATGGTGGTAACCAAACCGTTTTGGGAGTACATGGGGGTGTCACCGGTATTCATCAGCACGAATGCACCGGTTCCGTAAGTACATTTGGCCTCGCCGGGGGCGAAACAGGTTTGACCGAACAGCGCCGCCTGCTGATCGCCTGCCGCACCGGAAATGGGGATGGGTGCGCCAAAGAAGGCGGCATCGGTCTTGCCATAGACCATGCTGCTGGACACCACCTGAGGCAGGATGGTTTTTGGAATGTTCAGCCGCTTGAGGATCTCCTCATCCCAGGAAAGGGTGTTGATGTTAAAAAGCATGGTACGGGATGCGTTGGAGTAGTCTGTGACATGCACCTTGCCGCCCGTCAGCTTCCAGATCAGCCACGTTTCCACGGTGCCAAAGAGCAGCTCTCCCCTGTCCGCCATCTGCCGGGCATGGGGGACATTCTCCAAAATCCAAGCGATTTTGGTGGCAGAAAAATAGGGATCGATCACAAGACCGGTTTTCTGGCGGATCGTATCCGTCCAGCCCTCCTGCTGCAAGCGCTGACACAGCTCCGCGGTGCGGCGGCACTGCCAAACAATGGCGTTGCACACAGGCCGGCCTGTGTATTTATTCCAGCAAATGGTGGTTTCCCGCTGGTTGGTAATGCCGATGGCGGCAATGTCTGCAGCGGTTGCCCCCAGGTTGCGCAGGGCAATTTGGGCAACTTCCAGTTGCGTCGCGAAGATTTCGTCGGCGTCATGCTCTACCCAGCCCGGTTTGGGGAAAATTTGGGTGAATTCCTTTTGGGCAACGGAACAAATATTACCCTGTCGGTCAAAGAGAATACAGCGATTGGAGGTAGTGCCGGCATCCAGGGCCATGATGTATTTGGGCATAATGGTTTCTCCCTTCGTGAGGTAAATTGTTGTTTACACACCTATCAAAATAACTGTCATTGCGAACCAGCCCGCAGGCTGGTGTGGCAATCCCCAAAGGGTTTTCGGTTGTTTTCGACCGTTTTCCGCTCTATTGGGGGGATTCCCACGCCAGTGACATCGGTCACTGGCTCGGAATGACATATCATCGTAAACACAATTTACCGTTCTATGATTCTATAAAAATCGGGGCTGCTGCGTTTCGCAGCAGCCCCGAAAGCATTTATTCGATATGGGTGTGATTGCTGATATGCTCTTCACAATAGCAATGATAACCATTGCAGCGGGAACAGTAACGGAATTCCAGTTCCGGATGAGAGGTGTCCGTACGGCCGCAGACAGCGCAGCGGTGGGTGTAGTCAGCCTTTGCAGGAGCGGTATTTTTCCGGTAGTCTGCGCCATTGGGGAACGGAATAGGTTTGCCGGGCGCAGCCTTGTGACGGGCAGAGCCGCTCTTCCGCTTTAGTTTCGCCCGCCAGGACAGCGGCAGCAAATTGGACATTTCTCCGCTGAAGAAAATGAAATAGTTCAGTAGACCAATGAGCGGGAACAGCGCATGGGGCAGCAGATTCACAGGGTAGCACATATTAAACACATTGATGCCCACCATGATCAGGTAAAACAGCGCCATGACCCAGGCTCGGATGGGGATGATAAAGAAAATGAGGAACTGGCTGTCCGGATAGCTGGTGGCATAAGCCAGCACCAGGCTCAGGTGTAGGTAATAGGCCATGTCACCGTACAAATAAGCAAATTGCTCCGCGGACACCATATAGTTTCCAATGATCACATCCTGTGTCGGACAAAAGATCATGGCAAAAACATCCATCAGCACCACGCCGCCCAGATAGAACAGGTTAAACTTGAAAGTACCGATGGTCATTTCCACCGCCCGGCCAAGGCGATAGAAGAAATACAAAAACAAGATATTGATCAAAGGATTGGCACTGAGGATGTCGGTAAGCAACCAGCTGACCAAACGCCAAACCTGTCCCTGCAGGATTTTGGCCTTATCGAAGGCCAAAAGATCATAGAGCACACTTCCTCCATTGATCATGGTCATAAAAGAGACCAGGCCGGTGCCCAGAGCAATATACAGCATCAGATTGGGAATGCCCTTATCCCGGTGCTTAAAGCAAAAACGCTCGAATTTTCTGCTAAGATTTTTCAAATAACACAACTCCTAATGCCAAGTGATGAATTATCATTAATATATCAGGTTTTCTGTGGTTTGTCCATAACGGATTTATGAACTTTTTTGTGAAAAAAGTAGAAAAAGCACTTGACTTTTCGTACAAAACAGCTATAATACTCTCGAACTGCATATTTTGCCTTATCAAGAGCGGTGGAGGGAACGGCCCGATGAAACCCGGCAACCTGTCCGAAAGGATGTTGGTGCCAAATCCGGCGGTAAACGAGAGATGAGGATTCGATATACGCACATCGAGTCCGTCGGTGTGCGGTTTTTGTTTTTTATAGATGTGTAGAGAAAGGAATCTTACAAATGGAAAAAAGACTGTTTACCTCTGAATGTGTGACCAACGGCCATCCCGACAAGGTGGCTGACTCCATCTCCGACGCCATTTTGGACGAAGTGCTGCGTCAGGATCCCAACGCCCGTGTGGCCTGCGAGACCACCGTTACCACCGATTTCTGCCTGATCTGCGGCGAGATCACCACCACGGCCCAGGTGGACTACCATGCTGTGGCCCGGGAAACCATCCGCAAGATTGGTTATATCTACCCCGATGCCGGCTTTGATGCTGACTCTGTGGAAATCATGTGCCGCATCCATACCCAGTCTGCAGACATCGCACTGGGCACCAACGACGAGGTTGGCGGCGCTGGTGACCAGGGCATGATGTTCGGCGGCGCCTGTACCGAAACCCCCGAGCTGATGCCTCTGCCCGTAGCACTGGCAAGAGCCCTGAGCAATCGCCTGACCGAATGTGTTCACTCCAACGACCTGCTGCGGCCCGACG
The DNA here is from genome assembly GCA_045124575.1 of Faecousia sp. Classification (GTDB taxonomy): domain Bacteria; phylum Bacillota; class Clostridia; order Oscillospirales; family Oscillospiraceae; genus Faecousia. The sequence goes on along the minus strand of JBGVMD010000081.1, from coordinate 722 downwards.
GCAAGACCCAGGTCAGTGTGGAATATGACGAGAACAACAACGTGGTGGGCATCGACACCGTGGTCGTTTCCATCATGCACAGCGCCGATTTCGAGATGAGCCAGCTGCGCAAGTATGTGCGGGAAGGCATCATCGCCCCCGTTCTGGCAAAGTACGGCTTTGACATTGCCAACGTGCCCCACATCCACATCAACCCCACCGGCAATTTCGTCATTGGCGGCCCCAACGGTGACACCGGTCTGACCGGCCGCAAGATCATCGTGGACACCTACGGTGGCTATTTCAGCCACGGCGGCGGTGCCTTCTCCGGCAAGGATCCCACCAAGGTGGACCGCAGCGGTGCTTACATGGCCCGTTACATGGCCAAGAATGTGGTGGCTGCGGGTCTGGCCAGCAAGGCCGAGGTGCAGCTAGCTTACGCCATCGGTGTGGCCGAGCCTGTTTCCGTCCGTGTGGAAACTTTCGGCACCGGTGTGATTGCCAACGAGCAAATCACCGCCCTGCTGCGGAAAGCCTGCGATCTGACCCCCGGCGGTATCATCCGCCGTCTGAACCTGCGCCAGCCCATCTATGCACCCACTGCTGAGTTTGGTCACTTTGGTGTGGCCGACCGTCCCTGGGAGCAGCTGGACCTGGACCTGGGTGGCCAAACCGGCGGCTACCAGATTCTTGGCCATATAGCGGGCCATATAGGCTGCGGAGCGGTCCACCTTGGTGGGGTC
>JBGVMD010000080.1:0-25558 GCA_045124575.1 Faecousia sp. | reverse complement strand
TGAGAATCCTCTCGGTCAGTTTTGCTGTACCCTAAATAACACCAGTTTGCAATTCTCGCACCCGAAAGGTAACCCAAAACCGCTCCATAACACAAAAAGAGGCCTGCTGCAAAACTTTCATTTTGCAACAGGCCCTTTTTGTTGTACTTTTTCCTATAATGGTTAAAAAAGGAGGTATCTTCATGCCCCATCGTGAATATGTACGGCTCGTGCCCGGCGCAGACACCGCGGTGTTGTTCTTGCATGGCATCGTGGGAACACCCCGCCATTTCGACAAACGTCTACCGCTGGTTCACTTGGTGCCAGAAAATTGGTCGGTTTATAGCGTCTTGTTGCCGGGTCACGGCGGCAGTGTGGAGGACTTTTCCGCCTCCAGCATGCAACAGTGGAAGGACTATGTATGGAACACCTTTGACGATTTGAGCAAGACCCACCGTCGTGTCATCCTGGCCGGCCACTCCATGGGTACGTTGTTTGCCTTACAGCTTGCAATCGAAAAAGGGGAGAAGATTCCCTTCCTCTTTCTGCTTGCCGCCCCGATTTGCCCGCAGGTTAGCTTTGCTGCTGTCCGGCATAGTACGGGCCTGGTTTTTTCCAGAAAGCCCGGCAGGAACGAAGTTCAGGATGCAATGCTCGATGCCGGCAGCGTTACACTGACGAAAAAGGTTTGGAAATACCTGCCCTGGATTCCCAACCTGCTGGCCCTTTTATCAGAAGCCCGCAAAACAAAGAAGATGCTTCCGCAACTGCGCACAAAAGCCATTGTCTTCCAGTCAAGGAAGGATGAATTGGTGGCCCGTCGTTCGGCAAAGTATTTGCAGAAATGTCCCAGTGTCCATCTCATTGAACTGAAGCAATCCACCCATTTTTACTATCATGACGACGATACATTGTTGGTGCAGCAGGCCTTTGTAGCCGCTTGCAAAGAGGTAGACCTATGAGCGGGCGGGAAAGTATAGGCGCCATGGTCAAAGCAACAGCCCTTGGCGGTGTGACGGCAGCGCTGGCGATAGTTATTATGTGCATCGGCGGACTCATTCCGCTGGCTACCTTTGTTTGCCCTATGCTGTGTATGCTTCTTCTGCAACTGATATCCATACGTTGTGGCAGTCGAATGGGGTGGGCCTGGTATGGAGCCGTGGCGATCTTGTCGCTACTGATGGGTCCGGATAAAGAGGGGAGTGCCCTGTTTCTGTTTTTTGGATTCTACCCACTGGTGAAGCCGAAATTGGAAAAAATGCCGTTACCCTGGCTCTGGAAAGGGATTCTGTTTAATGCTGCGATCCTACTGATGTATACCCTGCTCATCCACCTGTTCGGTATGGCAGAACTTGCCTCGGAATTCAGGGAAATGGGATCGATCCTGCTGATGGTGACCCTGCTGCTTGGAAATTTGACTTTCTTCCTGTTAGACCGGATTCTCAGCCGCAGATTTGGGAGGAAACGGAAATGAACTGGTATGTTTACATCCTCCGCTGCGGCGACGGCAGCCTCTATTGCGGCATCGCCCACGATGTTGAAAAGCGGCTAGCCCAGCACCGCTGCGGCAAGGGCGCAAAATACACCCGCGGTCGTGGCCCGCTGGAGTTGGTTTATTGTGAAGAACAGCCAACCCATTCCGAGGCTCTCAAACGGGAGGCTGCCATCAAGCGCCTGACCCGCCCTCAAAAACTGGAACTGATCGAAAACAACAGAACGGCTGCCGAATGATCGGCAGCCGTTTTTGCATGATGTTAGAGTTCTTCGCTGACCGCAAGCAACAGGATGCCGATGATCACAACGGCAATGAAGGCGTAAGTCTTCCAGGAGAGCTTTTCCTTCAGGAAAATGCGGGACAGCAGCAGGGAAACAACGCAAACAGAGGAAAGGATGGGGGCAGCAACGGCGTCTACTCCGCCAAGGGCATATACATAAGTAAATTGACCTGCGGTCTCAAACACGGCAGCCAGCAGCTTGTCCCGATGGGAGGCAGCAAAGCTGATTTTGCCCTTTTCGTTCTTGGAGATGATGGGGCCGAACTTGACCTTCTTGGCCTTCATAAAGATGAACAGACCCAGGGCGAACAGGGCAAAGGTGAGCTCATAGCTGGTGTTGGCCACTGCCTCGATGGTCTCCTCGGTGATATCCACCAGGGGAGAGCTGGCCACATCCTCGACCAGGAAGAAGGCGTCATCCAGGAAGGTGCCGAATGCATCCAGCAGGGCATACACGAAGGGCATGCAGAAGGCAATCACAGCCAGGGCTTTGCCTAGCTTCTTCTTTCTGGGGGTTTCACCGCGATTTTCCAGGTAGCTGACCCCCACTACGCCAACACCGATCACAGCAACAGCGACCCAAGTGAGCCAGGAGAACTCATCTCCCATGAACAGGGCAAACAGCAGAACGCAAATGACACCAGCGGTGTTTTCGATGGGGTCAGAGATGGACTCCTCCAGAAAGCGCATACCGAAATAGGAGAAGGCCATCGAAATGATGTAAAACAAAGAAACGGGCAGATAACGAATGATATTGATGGGATTGTAGTTGATATCCTGAGTCAGCAGGGTGAAGATAGCGTGAGCACCCATGACGATACCAACCCAGATGCAGATCTTCAGGTGGGAATACTTCTCCTGGGGCTGTGCGCCCTTTTTGTAGAACAGTTCCGCAGTACCCCAAAGAATTGCGGTACCAATCGCAAAGAATAACCAAGACATAAATTTTCCCTCTTTCTACTTTATGTAGGGACCGGCGTCCACGACGGTCCTTAGTTCAGTTTTACAAGCCCTGCATCCACCATTTTCTGCAGGCTCATAAGAATACCAAGTTTTGCGTGGGACCAGGTTAGACCGCCCTGGAAGTACACAGCATACGGCTCCCGGATGGGGCCATCGGCGGACAGCTCCATAGTGCTGCCCTGCACGAATGCACCGGCTGCCATGATCACCTGGCTGTCATATCCGGGCATATCACCGGGAATGGGGGTGGCGAAGCTATCCACAGGCGCTGCTGCCTGAATGCCCTTGCAGAAGGCAATCATACCTTCCTCGCTGCCCAGCTCTACTGCCTGAATAATGTCGTGGCGGCTCTCTGTGGCGTTGGGGACGCATTTGAAGCCCAGAGGTTCATACAAATTGGCGGCGAAAATGGCTCCTTTTTCTGCATTGGCCGTCACCGTGGGAGAAAGGAAGAAGCCCTGATACATACTGGTCATAAGACCGAAGTTTGCGCCAACTTCCTGACCCAGACCGGGAGCGGAAAGTCGGTAAGCGCAGCGGTCAATGCACTTTTGTGTGCCGGCGATGTAGCCGCCGGAGGAGGCCAGACCGCCACCGGGGTTTTTGATCAGACTGCCGACGATCATATCAGCACCCACGTCGCTGGGCTCAATCGCCTCCACAAATTCGCCATAGCAGTTATCCACCATTACCGTTACATCCGGCTTGATCTGTTTGCAGAAAGCAATCAGCTCACCGATCTGTGTCACAGAAAAGGTGGGCCGGGTGGCATAGCCCTTGGATCGCTGAATGGTGATCAGCTTGGTCTTTTCGTTAATCGCTTTGCGGATATTCTCATAGTCAAAACTGCCATCTTCCAGCAGATCCACCTGTCGGTAGCTGACGCCGTATTCCGACAAAGAGCAGGGGGAGGGGCGGATACCAATCACTTCCTGTAGGGTGTCATAGGGCAGTCCGCAGGGAGAAAGCAGCTCGTCGCCGGGCAGTAGGTTGGCGCTCAAAGCAATAGTCAAAGCATGAGTGCCGCAAGTAATGTGTGGGCGCACCAGTGCTGCTTCCGTGTGGAATACATCCGCATAAACCTGCTCCAGCTTATCCCGTCCCTCATCGTTGTAGCCATAACCGGAGGAGGCAGCAAAGCAGGTGGCAGATACCCGGTTCTTCTGAAATGCGGTCAACACCTTGGCTTGATTATATTCGGCTATCCGGTCAATCTGATCAAAGCGATCCCGGATACGGGCGATCACCTTTTCGCCGTAAGCGTAAACGGCGGGGGAGATACCCATGTTTTCATAAAGGTTCAACATTTCTTTCACAGTCTCAATCCTCTGTTTCTATGGAGTCAAAAATCTGGTCTGCCAAAAGGTCCAAAGTTTCCGGCTTACTAACGATCAAACCGGCTTCCTGTTTGCCCAAGATCAGCAGTGTATCTCCGGGCTTAATGCAGAAAAAGTCCCGGGCTTCCTTTGGAATGACAATTTGTCCTCGGTCGCCTACCTTGGCAGTGCCGAAGATGCGCTGTGCGTTCTTCTTGCCGAGTATGTGTTTGCCGACAGCCATGACAGCACTCCTTTCATACTTTTCATACTTTTCACACCGAAAAATTATAATAAAAACAGCCCCGGTTGTCAATACCGGGGCAAGTTTTTTATGCTGTTTTTTCGTTGGATTTGACGATACGAAGTACCCAACCTGCACTTAATATGTCCGTGACAGGCAATAGCTGCAAACCGGCTAGAAGCGCACAAACGCCACTGGTGCATATTCCCTGTAGCGTTCTGGAACAGTTGATTGTAGCCGTGATGTGGGTCAGGAAATAACTGAACCAGTGAGGCAGATAAAGGAGAATAAGAAGAACCAAGCCCAGTCCGCCACCCATGGCACCGTTTTGCTCCGCAATTCGAGTCTGTTCCAACTGCACAAACCAATATACGGCTTCAAATATGAAGAGCAAAAGATTCCCCACATGGAGCCAAATATTGCACGCTGCAAGAAATTTTCGTTCCGATGTGGCCGTCAGCATACAGAAGAGAACATGTAGTACCGCGGCAGCAACGCAGTAGATGATCATGAAGGTCAGCAGCGGCGCATCAGAAGCATCCTGAAGAAAAAGGAATAGGAGGGATAAAACATAGATAACAGGTAAAAGAGCACACAACACTACAATTGTCTTCTTCATCTCTATTCCTCCGCCGAATTTGATGGCTTTATCATAGCAAAACTCCTCCCCGGTGTCAACCAGGAGGGATTTTACGAAAACTTAGGGGGCAATGGTAAATGTCTGCAGCAATACATCGTCTGCAGTAAAGTCGTTGCAGTCGTAGACACGGAGGGTGAAGACAATTTCTTCTACATCCGTGATACCGTTCTCCGCGAAGTTGCTTTCGAACCAGGAAATGCTGCTGTTGCTTTTCTTGCCTGCGGTGACGGAATCTGCCCAGAATGGATCACACATAAACCCGTTGACAGACACATCATCAATGGAGAACATCAGTTCTGCTTCTGTCCGGTTCTCGATGTATACATTCAGAGAGTAACCCCAAATTGGATCATTTTCTACACCGGTAATCTTAAAAAGGATGTCGTCATTATCGGCCAATACAATTTCCTCAAAGGTGTTTTCTGCCGGCTGAGAGGTAGGGGGGACGGTGGCGGCGGGGGTGGATACACTGGGGCTGGATGTACTGGGCTTAGCAGGGGGCCTTTGAATGGGCGGCTTTGTGCTGCCTGTGGTTTGATCCTCTGCGACGGGATTGCAGGCGCAGAGCAAAACTGCTATCAGTAAGGCAACAGTGGATATAATTACTTTTCTTTTCATAGATGGATTCCTCGCTTGAATATGGATTGTCCGCATTTGCGGCTCATATATCCTATCAAAGACAAGGATCATTTTCATTAGGATGTTCCTGGATAAAATGGAAACTGCCGCCCAATGGGCGGCAGTAATACTTAATCATTTCTTCTTCGTCCACCGAAAATCAGAATCAGTCGCAGCAGCTGCATTAGTGCCACAGCAGTGGCGGCCACATAGGTCATGGCGGCGGCAGTCAATGTTTTCCGAGCGCCGCGCTGTTCCTCATCGGTCAGAATATTGGCTCCTTCAATGGCCTGCATGGCTCGGCGGCTGGCGTTAAACTCCACGGGCAGGGTAATGAGCTGGAATACCAGAGAAAGGCCGAAGCAGGCAATACCTGCATATACAAGCCAGTAGCTGGCGTCTCCCATATAGGAAAACAGGATGCCCAGCAGGATCAGGGGCATGGCCAGCTTGGAACCGATGTTGGTGGCGGGGATTACCGCCGCCCGCAACTTGATAGGTGCATAGTGCTGGGCATACTGCACCGCATGACCGGCTTCGTGGCAGGCTACGCCGATGGCAGCAGTGGAGGTGCTGGAATACACCGCATCAGACAAGCGGATCACATTGGTTCTCGGGTCAAAATGGTCCGTCAAATTGCCTCCAACCCGTTCGATCCGTACGCCGGATACACCATTAGAACTCAGAACTCTCTGCGCAGCCTCTGCACCGGTGATATGACGGATAGAGTGCACCTTGGAGTATTTCTGAAACGTAGAATTTACATTGGCGCTGGCCCACATGGCAAGGATCACACAGGGTAGAACCAAAACGACATAACTCCAGTCAAAAAACATTGTATTACTCCTTAAATGATTTCCGGATCCATAGCATCATGGAGACACTCTGTGATGGCGCCGCGGAAAATAGCATCTGCTTGACCGTGCAAAGTCTCCAATGCCCCGGCGGACAGATTCACGGCAACCTTGCCCGGCATAAATAGATCCTGGTCGAAAATAAAACGTACTTCCTTGTCCTCTACACCGCCCCGCTTCACAAGACCCGGACCTGCATGGATCTTCACCCGGCATCCGCCCCGGATGGCCAGCTCTGCGTCCACCGTGCTTCTGGAAGACGCGTTTTCCGCCAGTTCTTCATCGGCCAGCAAGCCAAGATACTGATTTTGGAACAGCTTCCGGAAGGGGGTGCTTTCTAATCCCAAATCCTTGCGTGAAACGAAATTCAGATACCGCAGACCGACCCGCTCAAAGTAGGCGGGACGATAGATCTTGATAAAAGCGGCAAGGGGCATATCCAGCTTCTTGGCAAAATCCTCCCAACGGGTGTATCGGGTGCAGGCAAGAGAAATAAAGGTGCTGGTTAGATTTACCCGCCAAACCCCATCTTCAGAGGAAAACTGATAATTGTTGCTGGGCTGTTGCGGTTCCAGTCGCATATTGCCGGGGGCTCCCACCAGTTTCGGCGCAGGGGTTTCTTTTCGGCAGGAATAGCCTGGGAAAGATGCCCGAATGGCTTCCTGAAAATCGGCAGGCACATTGGTTTCAATGCTGAGGATCTGGGGAAAGCGGAGCTGGCAGATTACTTCACCTAATTGATTTTTCCGGTAGTGGCACCGTGCTTCATTAGAAAACATACTGCATTCCTCATTTCTATAGTTTGCATTATTATAGCGCATTTATACCCAAATGGCAAGCAGCCCTGAACCGTTGAATGTAAACTTTTCCAAAACCTTTTATTGCGTCTGCATAGATGATATATTATAATTTATAAAAATCTTTCTTTTTTGATGAGTAAAATTCCTGATTACAACGATATAAAAGCAGAGAGGTGATCAACATGACAGATTCCGGTGTCAGTAGCTACCGCCTGAACCTGAAAGATCCCGGCGTATTGGAATATTGGGTGGAAACATATTCAGAGCCATTGGTTCGCTATGCCTATTCCATTGTCCGTTCTTCCGCAGCGGCGGAAGATGCCATGGAGGATGCTTTTGCGGCCTTGCTGATCAAGAAACACCATTTTTCTTCGCCTCAGCAACTACGTACCTGGCTCTATAAAACCACCCATAACAAGGCAGTGGATTATCTGCGCAGCCACAAAAGAGAAGTGCCACTGGAAGATGTGGAGAATGTGCTTGCATCCGCTGACCCTGCCTCCCACGCGGCACTTCAGGAGCGAAACAGGACCATTTATCTTTGCATGCAGCGCCTGCCGCAGCAGTATCGTGAGGTTCTGATTTTGACCTATTTCGAAAGTTTTTCCATTACTGATGTCTGTGCAGTGATGCGCAAAAGCAAGAAACAGGTCTATAATATCCTTGCCCGGGCAAAGATCACCTTAAAAGAATTACTCATACAGGAGGGGATTACCCATGAAGAATTACGATGAATACATGGAAAATATCCGCGCCAAGGCAAAACGGCTGCAATCCCGCCGCCGTATTGCCGCATCCTGCACCGCACTATTTGTTGTGGCACTGGCATTGACGCTGTTTGTGCCCTACAATGATCAGCTGCCCAATGTGGACCGCTACCAGAACAGCCCCTACTACAAGCTGATTCCCGGCATCAACAAGGCTACCTATCAGCCCCCGGCTCATAAGAATAATTATGAATGGCTGAAGGATATTCTTTCCGCTAAAAAATACGATGTCTTGACGCCTATAGCTCCCATGGCTCCTGGTAATATTACTGCGATGGGTTCCGTTGCTGGGACTCCCACCTATGGCACAAACGCCATGCCCGAAGGCAGCACAGACCAGAAATACGAAGAAGTCACCGACAATCAGGTGCAAGGTGTCACCGAGGCCGACATTTTTAAGCGCAGCGACAAGTATATCTACTATCTGCGGGACAGTGTGCTGTCCGTTTATTCCATCAATAAGGAAAGCTCCCGGGAGATCTCCAGCTTCGAATTGCCTGTGAGCAAGCAGTGCTATGGCGGCAATCACGAAATGTATTTGTCCTCCGACTGCAAAACCGTCACCATTCTGTCCCGACAGTATGTGGCAGAGTTAGGTGCCTGCACTGTGGTTTATAGCCTGGATGTGTCCGATCCTGCCAATATTCAAATGCAGGAGCCGCTGTGCTTCAAGGGCAGCTATATTACTTCCCGTGTGGTGGAGGATGACCTGCTGCTGATCTACAACTATCATGTTGCTGGTGAGATTGACTTTGACAAGCCTGAGACTTTTGTACCTACCTACGGCACCCAGGACGATCAGCAGCCCCTGCCTGCGGAGGATATCTATTGTCCCGTAGAAGAGCCTACTTCTGCTCGCTACACCGTCATCGCAAAAATCAACAATAAAACCCTCCAGGTGCAGGACACCGCCGCTCTGCTCAGTTATTCCCAGCAAGTTTATGTGTCTCAGTCCGCCATTTACGCAACCTACGGTTGCGCCTGCAGTGAGGAAAGTGGTGAATACACGCTTCAGACGGCCTTTACCGAGATTACCGGCATCTCCTATACCGGCGACACCCTGGATATCCTTGGTACGGTTACTGTAGAAGGCAGTGTTAAGGATCAGTATTCCATGGACGAATACAACGGCATCCTGCGCGTGGCTACCAGCACTAGAGAAGAGACCCTGCAGGATGCCAACAATGGTCAGTGGAAAATGATTGCGGATAGAAAGTATAACTGCAATCTTTACTGCATCGACCTGACCAATTGGGAAATTGCTTCTTCCGTAATTGCTTTCGCTCCTGATGGGGAAGAGGTGACATCTGCCCGGTTTGATGGTCCTACTGGTTATATCTGCACCGCTGAGGTGGTCATCATGTCCGACCCGGTCTATTTCTTTGACCTGAGCGACATCCACAACATCACCTACAAGCACACCCCCGTCATCGACGGCTACTCTTCCTCGCTGGTCAACTTCGGAGACTACCTGTTGGGCGTCGGCTTCAACGAAAGCCGGGAACTGAAGGTGGAGGTGTACGAGGAAACCGCAGACGGTGTTGCGCCCATTGCAGCTTACGAAAGACCCGGCTGGTTCAGCCAGAACTACAAGTCCTACTATATTGATCGGGAAAACAATATCTTGGGCCTTGCGGTGGAAACCTGGAGAGACGGCACCTACTATTTGCTGCTTCATTTTGATGGCTATCAGCTGTTGACGGTGGCACAGATCCCCATGTCCCGCAACTATGTGCAGAATTGCCGCGCCGACATTATTGATGACTATCTTTACCTGCTGGAGCAGGATTTACAGGTCATTGACCTATCCTAAAACTTCCGATCGGGGAGGGGCAAATCGCCCCTCCTTTTCTTTTGCACTTGAAGCCGTTCAGAAAGTGTGTTACAATATTTCAAAAATATTCCCTTGGAGGCTTGTCTATGAAGTTTCTGTATTTCTTAGAGAGTATCCGATTTCCTCTGCTGGACGATCTGATGCTACTCGTCACCAAATTCGGCGAAGAAACCGCTTTCCTGGTAGCTGCCCTGATCGTTTTTTGGTGCGTGGACAAAAATAAAGGCTACTATATCCTCGGCGTAGGTTTTTGCGGTACAATCCTCAATCAATTTTTGAAGCTGGTATGCAAAGTGCCCCGCCCTTGGGTTTTGGATCCCAATTTTGAGCCCATTCCCGGCTCCAAGGAAGCGGCCACCGGGTATTCTTTCCCCAGCGGCCACAGCCAAAGCGCTGTAGGTACTTTTGGTGGTCTTGCGCTGACAGGGAAGAAGCACACTTTGCGCTGGATCTTTGTGGCCATTGCAGTCCTGGTGCCTTTCTCCAGAATGTATCTGGGCGTTCATACTCCTGCGGATGTGCTGGTGGGTTCTGCTTGCGCTCTGGTGCTCATTGTTGCCATGCGCTATCTCAATGACGGAAAGTATATTCGCCCCACGCTGATTGCCATGTGCTGCGTTGCGGTGCTGTATTTTGTGTTCGTACAATTCATCATTAACTCGGAGAATTTGGATGCCCACAACTATGCTTCGGGCCTCAAAAATGCGTACACCTTCCTGGGTGCGATTTTTGGCATGCTGGTTGTGTACTTCGTAGACGAAAAGTGGGTACACTTTGAAGTGAAAGCCTGTTGGTGGGCTCAGATGTTGAAAGTTTGCGGCGGCCTGGCTCTGGTGCTGCTGGTAAAGGAAGGCTTTAGAGCGCCTTTAAACGCCATCTTTGGGGAATATCCCGGCAGATCTGTGCGGTATTTTTTGATGGTGCTGGCGGCGGGTATTCTGTGGCCCATGACCTTCCGTTGGTTTGGGACGCTCGGAAAGAAGGAAAAATAATGTTGACGTTTTCGATTGTTCTGCTCTGCGTTGTAGCTTTTTGTTTTGGCGTGGGCGCGTATACCTTTTTCACTGCCTGTGGACGGGGGAAGGAACTGAATTGGTCCGACGAGGAGGCGGTTAAATCCAGTCCCTTTGGAAAGTACTACACCCACATCCGTGAGGGCCATCAGTGGCTCCAGGATCATCAAGCCCAGGATGTGTATATGACGAACCGAGAGGGCTTAAAGCTCCATGCGGTCTGGATTCCTGCCCCAAATGCTAAGGGTACAGTTATTTTTGCCCATGGTTTCCGAAGCTGCGGCCTGTCGGATTTTTCTTTGGCTTTCGATCTGTACCATAATTTGGATATGAATATCCTTTTATTGACCCATCGTACCCACAGCCCCAGCCAGGGTAAGTATATCACCTTTGGCGTGAAAGAAAGCCGGGATATGCAGGATTGGATCGAGTATCATAATTCCAATTTGGGTTCGTTTCCCATTCTTTGCAGCGGACTTTCCATGGGCGCTGCTACGGTGATGTATCTTGCCGGCATGGAACTTCCGGAAAATGTCCGGGGCTTCGTGGCTGATTGCGGCTTTACCTCGCCCCACGAGATCATCTCCCGTGTTTTTGCCCAGAAGACCCATTTGCCATCCTGTCCTTTTCTCTGGGCGGCAGATCTTTGCGCCCGCTTTTTCGGTGGCTTTAGTCTTAAGGAAATGCATACTACCCAAACCCTTACAAGGAACACCCGTCCCATTTTATTGGTGCACGGCTTGGAGGATGATTTCGTTCCGGCAGAGATGACCCGTCGCAGCTTTGAAGCTTGTACAGGCGACAAGCAGCTGCTGCTGGTAGAGGGAGCAGATCACGGTATCAGTTTCCTGGTGGCCCGGCAGGCCTATTTGGAAAAACTCCATCAGCTTGTTAAGAAAGTGCAGAGACAGTGAAATATGAACTACGCAACCATAAAAAATTGTGATATCGCCAATGGACCCGGCGTTCGGGTTAGCCTGTTTGTATCCGGCTGTACCCACCACTGCAAGGGTTGCTTCAATGAGGTCGCATGGGATTTTGATTATGGCCAGCCCTTTACCCAGGAAACCATTGATAAGATTCTGGAGATGATGAAGCCGGGATACATTAAAGGCATCACCCTGCTGGGGGGAGAACCCTTTGAACCGCAAAATCAGCCGGCGCTGGTGGAGCTTCTTCGCCAGATCAAGGCGGTTTATCCCGAAAAAACCATTTGGGCTTTCTCGGGCTATCTGTTTGACAAAGATATTCTCCCGGGAAAGTTGGGGGATCCGGCCGTTACCCGGGAATTTATTGGGTACCTCGATGTGCTTGTTGACGGACGGTTTGTGGAAGAAAAGAAAAATCTGAGCCTGCGCTTCCGCGGCTCTTCTAATCAGCGTATTATCCATGTGCCATCTTCTTTGGAAACCGGCGAGATCGTTCTCTGGGAAGACTGGCAAGGGGAGAAGAAAGGACTGAAAGTATGAATGTGATCCGAGTCAAAAAACTGCATCCCAATGCTATTTTGCCTACCTATGGTTCTGCCGATGCTGTGGGCGCTGATCTGTATGCCTGCTTAGAGGAGGCAGTTACCATCCAGCCCGGTGAAGTATTCTGGGTGCCCACAGGAATTGCACTGGAGGTGCCCGCCGGCTGTGCCGGTCTGGTCTATGCCCGCAGCTCCATGGGCGCCAAGCGTGGCCTTGCTCCTGCCAACAAGGTTGGTGTGATCGACCCAGATTACAGGGGCGAAATTCGAGTGGTTCTGCTAAACCACAGCCAGCAGCCCCAAACCTTGGAGCCCGGTGAACGGGTGGCTCAGTTTGTGATCACACCTGTGCTTACTCCCGCCTACGAAGAAGCGCAGGAACTGTCAGACACCAGCCGGGGTACTGGCGGATTTGGTTCTACCGGAAAGTAACTTTTTACAAAAACTGACATAACATACCAATCCAATTTAAATAATTTGACAACTATACATTTCCGCCCTTTTCCCTTATAATGGACAATAATTCCGATTATACATAGAAACAAGGAGTTTTTTATGGAGATTGTAAGCGCAATAGTTACCATGCTGGGCGGCCTTGCTATGTTCCTCTACGGCATTGAGGTTATGGGTGATGGCCTAAAGAACAGCTCTGGTGAAGCACTGAAGCGTGTACTTGCCAAACTAACTGGTAATGTTGTAACCGGCGTTTTGACCGGCGCATTGGTTACCGCAGTCATTCAGAGTTCCACGGCCACCATTGTTCTGGCAGTTGCTTTGATCGGCGCAGGTGTTCTGACTCTGAAGCAGGCTGTTTCCATTGTTATGGGTGCCAACATCGGTACTACCATGACGGCATGGATTACCACACTTGCTTTCGTGGAAAACGGTGGCGACAACTGGCTGCTGTGGCTGTTTGACACCGACACCCTTGCTCCCATTGCACTGCTAATTGGCATTGTGTTGATTATGTTTATTAAGACGAAAAAAGCCAAGACTGTTGGTGATATCGCCATTGGCTTTGGTATCCTCTTTGTGGGCCTGATGAACATGACCGGCGCTGTCAAGGGCTTTGCTGAGAATCCTGCCTTTATGAATCTGTTGGCTGGCTTGGCTGATGTTCCGGTACTGGGTGTTCTGGCGGGTCTGGTGATTACCGTGATTGTCCAGTCCTCTTCTGCCACTGTTGCAATGCTACAGTCTCTTTCTGCAACGGGTGCACTGAATTTTTCCGGTGTTTATCCTATTATTATGGGTATCAACATTGGTACAACTTTGGTTACTGCCTTCTATTGCTTCTTGGGCGGCGAAGCTCGGGATTCCAAGCGCACCGGCGTGGTACATGTGGTCTTTAACTGCATCGGCACCGTTGTATTTATGATCATTCTGAGCATCATGCAGAAACTGAATGTCTTTGGTAGTGCATTCTGGACCATGCAGGTCAACAGTACCATCATTGCTATTTTCCAGACTGTCTTCAATCTGTTTACTGCCATTATGCTGATTCCTTTTACCAATCAGTTGGTAAAACTGTCCACCGTTCTGGTCAAGGATGTGCCTGTGAAGACCCATCATCATCCCGAACTGTACACCCTCAGCGAGAACCTCTATATTTCCCCGGCATTGGCTGTAGTGGAGGCCACCAAGGCTGTTGCTTCCATGGGTCATATCGCCAAAGACAATTTCCGCCGCTGCTGCGATGTGCTGATGAACTATGACGAGAGCAACTTCCAGCTCATCGATACCGACGAAGATAATCTGGATCGCTTTGCCGACCGTTCCGACCGCTTCCTGATTGGCCTGTCTAAGGTGGTGGAAACCGACGCAGACGATAACCAGGTGGATATGCTGCTACAGGTGGTGCCCAGCTTTGAGCGTGTGGGCGACTACGGAACCAATTTGGTAGAATTGGCTCAGCGTCTGCAGGCGGAAAGGGTTACTTTCTCCGAAAATGCGCAAAAAGAACTTGGCCTGCTTTGCTCTGCAGTACATGAAATTTTGGATATTACCGTGGATGCCTTCGCCTCCAATGATAATCAGAAGGCCCGCTTGATCGAGCCTCTGGAAGAAACCATCGACGATATGGTGCTGCTGCTCCGTGACCGTCATACCAAGCGCCTGAAAAATGGCGCCTGCTCCATCACGACAGGTCTGGTATTTATGGAAGCACTGACGCATCTGGAGCGTACTGCCGACCATTGTTCTTCCATTGGCGTGATGATGCTGGCTCGTGACAATGACGAGATCCTGCACAATCACCATAAATATCTGCATGAAGTTCATGCCGGTACCGATGCGGATTACCGCAAGGAAAGCCATCGTCGCAGAGCCCAGTATATTGAGCCTCTGCAGAATATGTAACTTCTCAAAACCTCCGAAGCAAATGCGCTTCGGAGGTTGCTTTTTCCAATGCAATGATATATAATGAACTCGGAATAAAAAAGAAGAGGGGTTTTTCCAATGAATATGTCCATTTCTGAAATAAAATCCGCCTATACTCAGGCCTTGGCCGAATTTGAAGGCTGGAAGGCCAAGAATCTGAAGCTGAACATGGCTCGCGGCAAGCCTTCTAAAGCACAGCTGGATACTGTCAGCGATATTCTCACCATTCTGACCGATTCCACCGAGTGTATGGCGGATGGAATGGATGCCCGCAACTATGGCGAACTGGGCGGCCTGCCCTGTGCCAAGGCTTACTGGGCAGAAGTGCTTGGTTGCCAGTCCAACGAAGTGTTCGTTGGCGGTAGTGCCAGCCTGACCCTGATGTATGATTTGATTGCAAAGGCCTATACCCATGGGCTGAAGGATAGCCCTCGTCCCTGGTGCAAGGAAGAGCATGTCAAGTTCCTTTGCCCGGCCCCTGGCTACGATCGTCATTTCCGTATTACCGAGTCCTTTGGATTTGAGCTGATTACCGTTCCCATGACTGCCACCGGCCCTGATATGGACATGGTCGAGGAGCTGGTGAAAGACCCTGCCGTTAAGGGTATTTGGTGCGTTCCCAAGTATTCCAATCCCGAGGGTATCATTTATTCCGATGAGACCATCGCTCGTTTTGCAGGTCTAAAGGCTGCCGCTCCTGATTTTGTGATCATGTGGGACAATGCCTATTGTGTCCATGAGTTTGAAGGCGAATTTGTTCCTTTCAAGGATATCATCACCCTCTGCCGTGAGGCCGGAAACTCCAACATGGTCTATGAGTTTGCGTCTACCTCTAAGATCACGTTCCCCGGCGCAGGTATCTCTGTGATGGCGTCTTCTGCAGACAATATTAAGTACATGGAAAAGCTGTTGGGCGTGCAGATGATCTCTTATGACAAGGTCAACCAGCTGCGCCATGTGAAGTTCCTGCAGAATAAGGAGCACACCTTGGAAGTGATGAAGCGTCACGCCGCCATTATGGCACCCAAGTTTGCTGTAGTACTGCAAATTCTGGAACGTGAAATCGCACCTTTGGATTTTGCCCAGTGGAATAAGCCCAAGGGCGGCTATTTTGTCAGTCTGAATACCATGCCCGGCACTGCCAAGCGTGCTCTGGCACTGTGCAAAGAAGCAGGCGTCGTGATGACCGATGCAGGCGCTACATATCCCTATGGCATCGATCCTCAGGACAGCAACATCCGCATCGCTCCCAGTCTGCCGCCTGTTGCGGAGCTGGAGCAGGCCATGGAGGTCTTCTGCCTATGCTTGAAGATCGCCGCCTTTGAAAAGGAATTGGGTATCTAAAATAATCTAGAACAGCGGGATCGATTTGATCCCGCTGTTGCCAAAAGGAGAATGTCTATGAATGAACTGCAGAAAATGTATTATGACAAGCGTGGCCCGGTTCTGGTAAAGAATCTGCAAAGCCGCCATTTCGATGCCTTCTACTGCTCCACAAAAGAGGAAGCCCTGGAGAAGGCTCTGTCCCTGATCCCCAAGGGCCATTCCGTCGGTTGGGGCGGTACTATGACCTGCCAGCAGATCGGCCTGATAGATGCTGTGCGGGCAGGGGAGTATCGTGTCTTCGATCGGGACGCCTGTAAGAGCGTCGAAGAGCGGGAAGGGTTGATGCGCCAGACGCTTCTGTGTGACACCTTCCTCACCAGTGCCAACGCCATCTCTTTGGACGGTCAGATGGTGAATATTGACGGCAATGGCAACCGTGTCGCCGCCATCGTCTACGGTCCCCGACAGGTCATTGTGGTGGCCGGCATGAACAAGGTGGAGGATACCCTGGAAGCTGCCATCAATCGTGCTCGGACAGTTGCCGCACCCCTGAATGAGCAGCGTTTCGGCCACCCCAATCCCTGCGCCGCAACCGGCAGTTGCGCTGATTGTAAGAGCGAAACCTCCATCTGCAATCAAATTCTGATCACACGCCATAGTCGTGGCCACCGAATCAAGTTCGTCCTGGTAGGCGAGGATCTTGGACTGTGATCCGCGCTGTCACCAATGGGGGAGTAACAAATGAACGGGGAATTATCCCAGCTGGAGCTGGAACTTCAGGACAATGCCTGGCCCTATGAATATACCGATCATCACCGGCAGATCGTCCGTGCCATTGTGGTGGATGACAGTTTGAATTTCTATTTTGTACGAGTACAGCGTAATGATTCCTTCGGTGAAGCGACTTTGATAGAAACTGCGGGTGGAGGTGTGGAAAATGGGGAAGATCTCCATGTGGCCATTCATCGGGAACTGAAGGAGGAGCTGGGCGCTCAAGTAGAAATCCTGTGCAATATTGGAGTGGTCAGTGATTATTACAACCTGATCCATAGGCATAATATCAATCATTATTTTCTCTGCAGAGTTTTGTCTTTTGGTGAGAAGAATCTGACCCAAGATGAGGTAGAGCAGTTTCATCTGTCCACCCTGAAGCTGGGGTATGAGCAGGCAGTGGCTGAATATGAATCCTGTGCAGCCACCAGACTGGGTTCTTTGTTAGCCAATAGAGAATTGCCTGTAATGCATCGTGCAAAGCAGATATTGGACTATATGACCCTCCAGTCTAAATGAACGCTAAAAAACGGCACCTTATGGTGCCGTTTTTCTTATGCTTTAACAGGATTCCATTGTAGAGAAACGGGTTCATCCGTATCTACCACAGACAGGATTTCATGGGCTCCGATGACGCTGTTGTAATAATAGTCAACCATCTGAATCTGTGTTTCGGTCATACGATAGGTAATTCCGTGCCCGTTTTCTCCGCCAAGCAGTTGGGCCAACTGCACATCCATTTCCTGTTGGGGATCGATGATAAAATTGTATACTTCACCACGATCGGTCTTAATGGTGATCTTTTTGTTCATAACGCGCCCTCCTCAAGCCATTTTGAAAATGATACCAATGAGTGCAGAAAAACCGATAAACACAATGGGATGCCACTTTTTTGTCGGCTTCAATACATTGGTTAGGATCCATAATACTGCAGCCAGGACGATGCCTTTCCAATTGAAGGCGCCTAGATAATTGCCTTGCACCCACACATCGGAGAAGAACAGATTACTTGCCACCACTGTAAAGCCTGCTGCTGCGATCAAGCCTGTAGAAGCCGGCCGAAGACCATAAAATGCACTATTCACATATTTATTGTTTCGAAAACTCTTTAAAATGGCAGCTACAATCAGGATTACGATGACGCAGGGGGTGACCAGACCGAGGGTTGCAATCACTGCACCAAAGATT
This sequence comes from Faecousia sp., assembly GCA_045124575.1. Classification (GTDB taxonomy): domain Bacteria; phylum Bacillota; class Clostridia; order Oscillospirales; family Oscillospiraceae; genus Faecousia. The sequence continues at coordinate 7,620 of JBGVMD010000080.1, read as the reverse complement.
GCAGTGGCTATGCCTTTGTCCTGCATACCTGTCACAAATCCCACATAGGTGGCCATATTTACCCCAATAGGACCAGGAGTAGACTCGCCTACGGCGATCATATTGGCCAGATTATTGTGGCTGAACCAGCCTGTTTTATCAGAAATTTCATAGAGGAAGGGGATGGTGGCCATGCCGCCGCCCACGGCAAACAATCCGGTCTTGAAGAACTCCCAGAATAGCTGTAGATAGATCATGCTCTTTTTCCTCCCAATACTTTCAGAAGGATACCGGAAGCAGCTGCCAGCACAACAAATACCACCGTGCTGATAGGCAGTATAACGCTGCCAACCGCTACTACCAGGAAAATTAGCAACGTGGCTATATCTACTACGGCTTTCTTATACAGTTTCACCACTGCGTTGGCGATCAGCACACAAACACATACTCGGATGCCACCGAATGCATTCTGTACCCAAACCAAATGGGAGAAGGCTTCAATGACGCCAGCCAGCAGGCTGATGATGACGAGGGAGGGGAATACAACACCCACAGTAGCAACAACGCCACCCAAAATTCCTTTGTTCTTTTGACCGATAAATGTTGCGGTGTTGACGGCAATGACACCGGGGGTGCATTGGCCAATGGCAAAATAATCCATCAGTTCTTCCTCCGTTGCCCAACCCTTATTGTCTACAACCTCGCGTTGCAGAATCGGCAACATAGCGTATCCACCGCCGAAAGTCATGACGCCAACCTTTGCAAAGGTCAGAAACAGTTCTAACAGTAGCTTCATAGGGGTCTCCTTTCGATATACTGGAAAACGCCACCTGCGACAGCAAGTGGCGTTTGTTGGAGCTAGTGACGTGATTCGAACACGCGACCTTCTCATTACGAGTGAGATGCACTACCGACTGTGCTACACTAGCAAAGCTTCACAGCCTTGCCATTATAGCCTTATTTCCGGGAAATGTCAACTGTAAATTATACAGTCAGCTGCAATTCCACAGGGCAATGATCCGAACCCATGACGTCGGCGTGGATGGCAGCTTCATGAATCTGATCCGCCAGTCGGCTGGACACTACAAAATAGTCAATACGCCAGCCTGCGTTCTTGGCGCGGGCGTTAAACATATAGCTCCACCAGCTGTAGGCACCGGTCACATCGGGATACAGATGCCGGAAAGAATCGGTAAAACCGTTCTCCAACAATCGGGTGAATGCGTTTCGTTCTTCATCCGTAAAGCCGGCATTGTGTCTGTTGGAACTGGGATTTTTTAAATCAATGGGCTGGTGGGCGACATTCAAATCTCCGCAGAGAATCACCGGTTTTTGTTCATCCAGATTCTTAAGATACTGAAGGAATGCGTTTTCCCACTCCATCCGGTACGCCAGTCTGGTCAATTCCCGCTGAGAATTGGGTGTATAGCAGGTGACAAGGAAAAAACCGTCATATTCCAGCGTGATAACCCGGCCCTCATTGTCATGCTCCGGGATGCCGATACCATAGGAAACAGAGCATGCAGGTTCCTTGGCGAAGATGGCAGTGCCGGAGTATCCCTTTTTCTCTGCATAATTCCAATACTGGTGGTATCCGGGCAGATCAAGATCAATTTGTCCAGCTTGCAGTTTGGTTTCCTGCAGACAGAAGAAGTCTGCATCCAGGCGGGCAAAATCCTCCATAAAATTTTTGCCTACGCAGGCTCGCAGGCCATTTACATTCCATGAAACAAATTTCATTCCATATCCTCACTATTGTCAATCTCTGGGGGCAGGTCTGCTTCTGAAATATCAAAGCAGGGGAAAGCTACCGTAAAGGTAGTACCTTTTCCAACGGTGCTTTGCAGATGAATTTCGCCATTGTTCCGCTCTACCATACTGCGGACGATGGCTAGTCCCAGTCCGCTGCCGCCGGTTTGCCGGGAGCGTGCCTTGTCCACCCGATAGAAACGCTCGAAAACGTGTTCCAGTGACTCCGGCGGAATACCGGTACCGGTGTCGGATACCCGCAACACAGCCATGTCCTCTTGCCGATGGAGGGAAATGGATAAGGTACCGCCGGGAATATTGTATTTAATACCGTTTTCTACCAAATTATAGGTGATCTGATAAAGATCGTCCTCCTGAATGAGCACAGGCATATCCTGGTGTAAATCCATGGTAATTTTGATTCTGTTTTTGGCGGCGATCGCATCCAGCATTTTTACCACACGCTCAACGGTGGGGGATAAATAGATGATTTCTGATTCGTCGTTAGCGGTATTGCTTTCATCCTTGGTCAGTGCCAGCAGTTTCATGGTCATTCGATTCAGACGGTCTGCTTCCTCACCAATATCTCCGGCAAATTCCCTGACGGTTTCCATATCCATATCGTACTGTAAAATGGAATCCGATAACAGTTTGATGGAGGCCAGAGGTGTTTTCAGTTCGTGGGATGCGTCAGAAACGAATTGCCGACGTTTATCCTCGGATATTTGCAGACGGTCGGTCAAAAAGTTGAATTCATCTGCCAGAAAATGAAGCTCATCATTACCGCGCATGTCAATCTTATGGGTATAGTCGCCGTCCTGAATGATACGCATGGATGTCATGATCTTATTGAGTCGATAAGAGTATCTGCGGACATAGAAGATGGAAAAGAGGATCAAAAATACGCCCAGAACCAGAGTTATGGTCAGAATGTTGATGTGCAGTGATTTTAATAGAGCACCATCACTGCGATCCACTTCCAGCATATAGACGCTACCACTAATCAACCCATCGATATAGATGGGCACAGCCACAGCAGAGGTGATCACGCTGTTGCGATAGTCCCAAGTGAACGCGATCTCTCCCGTCAAAGCCTCAGCCAGTTCAGATGGTACAGCAGGGGAGTATTTTGATGCGATTGCAGTGTCATATATGATGTTGCAGTATTCATCCGTTACAATGACCCGAGGCAGTTTACCACCTGTGCGCAAAACAACGCCGGAAGCACTGATTAAGTTGACGCTTCCCGTGGCAGCAATCTCATTGGCGGTCAGCGTGGCTTTTTCACACAGCGAAGCATACTTGCTCTGTTTGAAAAGATGCTGATTGGCTTGGGCACAATAGAGATTCAAAAATGCCAGCACGATGACGGTGATGACAACAAAGGTGATGGCGTACTTCAGCTGGGCACTGGCGCGGGGACGGATGATCGGCTTTTTACTTTCGGAAATAGTAACCAACTCCCCACTTTGTCATCAAATATTTGGGTTCTGCAGGATTTTCCTCCAGCTTTTCACGCAGACGGCGGATGTGTACATCCACCGTTCGGATGTCACTGCGGTATTCATATGCCCAAATGGTATCCAGCAGTGCCTCCCGAGAATATACCCGATTTGCATTGCGCATAAGGAACTCAACCACATCAAATTCCTTGGCAGTCAGGTCTACAGATCGTCCGGATACGATGGCGTTTCTGCCGTCCAAATCCAAAGAGATTGGACCGATGGTCAAGAGTTTGCTATCGCTGGTATCATTGCATTTTGCGCGGCGCAGCAGTGCCTTGACCCGGGCCTTGAGTTCAAGAATGTTGAAAGGCTTGGTCAGATAATCATCCGCGCCATGGTCGAAGCCAATCAGCTTGTCCATATCATCGGTTTTGGCAGTCAGGAAAATAATCGGCACATCCGAAAATTCACGGATCTTGGCACATGCGGTCAAACCGTCCATTTCCGGCATCATCACATCCAAAATAATGAGTCCCACCATGGGATCTTTGGCCAGTTGCACGGCCTCCAGACCATTGCATCCTGTAACAACATCGTATCCTTCATTTTGTAAATTAAATCGTATGCCTTTGACAAGCAAGGCTTCATCATCTACGATCAATATTTTCATCTTTCTTGACCTCCTATACCGTAACAAATTTCAATATTTTTGCCAGTGTCTTTTCACCAATGCCGTTTACTTCCAATAGTTCCTCGACACAGACAAATCCACCGATTTCCTCTCGGTATGCTATAATGGCCTGGGCCTTCTTAGGGCCGATGCCCGGGAGCAGTTCCAGCTCCTCTTGTGAGGCGGTGTTAATATTGATGGGAGTGAGATCCTCCAACGTTGCAGGTGTAGAAGCAGGGACTGTGGGTGCTACTGTGGGTTCCGTGGGAGGTTCCGTGGCAGGGGACGTGGGTGGCGTCGTTGGCTGATTGACCGGTGTGGTCGGTTGTGTTGGCTGTGTGGGTTGCGAAGGTGGCGTTGTTGGCTGCGACTGTTGTGTCGTAGGAATCTGTGTTGGGATGGTATTCTTTACAGTGGGAGCAGTGGTGTTTTGAAAACCGGAGATTGAAACACTGGCATCGCCTGTATTCTGCCCAACATAGAATCCTGCCACAAATGCGGAGAAAGCCAGTGTCAGTGCAAGCAAAACTGCGATGATGGAATTTTTCATCGGGAAACCGACACCTCCTTCATTGACTACACATGGAAAAACTGGTATAATTATCAACACTGTAATTCATTATACACGAAATTTTCTCCCCAGACAACCCCAGTATGATATTTTGAGGATAAATTATGAAAAAATTTGGCATTATTTTGCTTGTTCTGCTCTGCCTACTCCAAGTCGTTGCGCTGCCTGCGCGGGCTGATGAAACATCAACCAGTTGTAATACACTGCATGCAGGCCGGGCACTGGCCGAGGAAACCTATACCGGCACTGCAAATGCCGTCATTCTGTTTGAACGCAACACACAGACCTTTGTATATGCCCACCATCCGGATGTTTCCGTGAATCCAACCGGTCTCACGAAACTTCTGACATCCCTGATCGTTCTGGAAGAAGGTAATCTGGGGGATGTGGTCACTGTCAAACGTAGCACCCTCAATTCTGTCAGTCCTGGTTCTGTGTCAGCCGGCTTGAAGGCAGGGGAGGAGATTACTCTGCGTGACCTTTTGTATTGCGTGATGGTATCTTCGGCCAACGATGCCGCAGCTGTGATGGCAGAACATGTAGCCGGTTCCCAGTCCGCTTTTGTGGATAAAATGAATGCCCGGGCCGCAACTCTGGGTTGCGTTAACACCCATTTTACCAATGTACACGGCTTAAAGGATGATCGCCAGCATTCTACTGCCCGGGATTTGGCCATCATTACCGAGGAAGCGCTGAAAAACGAGCAATTCCGGCAACTCTTTGCTGTCACCCATTATACAGTACCTGCTACCAACCTTTCTGAACCCAGAAAACTTACTACCACCAACTACATGATGGATGAGTCCAGGCCCTATTTCGATGCTCGCGTCACCGGCGGAAAACCCGCCGCGGCTACCACCACAGATCGTAGCATAATTTGCACTGCGAAAACGGAGGGGGCAGAATACTTGTGTGTTGTAATCTCTGCCAAGGCTCGTACATCCGGTGGTGCGGTTACCCGTTTCACCAATTTCGACGAGGCCAGCAAATTACTCACCTTTGGTTTTGAAGGTTTCTCTGTGCAGCAGGTCATGGGAACAGAACAACCCTTTGGGCTGTATGCTGTGGCTGATGGCGTAAACGATGTTGTGATTAGCCCCGACCAAGCTGTGTTTGCCCTTCTTCCCACCGAGTTTGATGCCGAAAAGCTGCGGTTTGAGGATGTTCGCAATGAGCAGGCGCTTCGTGCGCCTTTATCTGCCGGAACATCTGTGGGTATTCTGCAGATTTATTACGATTCCATCCTGATCGGCCAGGTGCATTTGCTTGCTCGCCACGCAGTTGCCGCTGTGGATGCATCTGTTCATACACCGGGCGCATCCAATTCGGATGCCAGTTCCATAGGACAAATTCTAAAATGGTTCGTTCTTGTTTTGCTGCTTGTGTTAGTGACGGGTACCGCAGTACTTTTCGCTCTGCGGCGAGCTAATTCATCCCGTTATCATAAATCAAATCACCGTAAGCCTCGCAATACAGAAGGGAGAGAAGTGTAGTGGATTGGAATACACTGGAAATGAGCTGCAAATCCTGTACCCGCTGTGGTTTATGCGAGACCCGCCGCAATGTGGTCTTTGGCGTGGGCAATCGCCAGACTAGTATTCTCTTCGTAGGTGAAGGCCCCGGTGAACAGGAGGATCTGAAAGGTGAGCCCTTTGTGGGTCCTGCTGGGCAGCTTTTGGACGATATGCTGTCCATTATCGATTTAGATCGAACCAATTGCTACATTGCCAACATTGTCAAATGCCGTCCACCTCATAACCGTGATCCGCTGGAAATTGAGCAGGAAGCTTGTGTTGGCTATTTGCGTCAGCAGATTAGCTTGATCAAGCCGAAAATTATTGTATGCCTCGGGCGTATTGCTGCAAAGGCGCTAATCCGGGAGGATTTTCGCATTACCCGGGAACATGGCACTTGGACACAAAAAGATGGTGTGTGGATGACGGCCATCTATCATCCGTCCGCCCTTCTGCGTGATGTGGGCAAGCGCCCTGAAACCTTCGATGACTTGCTTTCGATCCGTATGAAACTGAAATCTTTGTTAACGGAATAAAAAGTGCAACATTTTCCTGCTTCGGAGAGTAACAATGAAAAAACTGCAATTTACCTGTTTACTTATTTTTCTATTTTTATTTACAACCACCCTTGCTGCATGCGGCCATGAACATACCTTTGGAAACTGGACAGTTGAGAAAGAACCCACCTGTGTAGAAAGCGGCATGGAAGTACGCGCCTGTCAGTGCGGCGAAAAAGAAACACGTACACTTAGTCGCACAGGCCATGTGGGTGGTCTTTGGGTCACGACTGCAGAGCCCACCTGTACTGCCTCTGGGTCGAAGCAACATCGGTGCCAGCTGTGTAGCGCCGTCCTTCAAACGCAAGCGCTGGAGCCATTAGGACATACCGAAGGGGATTGGATCATTGATTCTGAACCTACCGCAACCCGGGAGGGTAGCAGACACCTGCCATGTGTCACCTGTGGTGTGACACTGGCAACAGAGTCGATTCCCCCAAAGACCAGTTTCCTTGTGGTGCTGGATGCCGGTCATGGTGGTAATGACCCGGGAGAGGTCGTAGGCAGCGTTTATGAAAATCACATTAATCTTCAGATTGCCCATAAGATAAAGGCGCAGTTGGAAGCCGGAGGGATCACCGTCATTATGACGCGGGAAGAGGATGTTTCCGTGAGCTTGGAGGATCGGGCGCGGAACGCCAATGCCTGCGATGCCGCCCTTTTTGTCAGTGTTCACTGTAATTCTTTTGATGAGAATTCTTCCGTCAGCGGCTTTGAAATCTATTACCATCAGGATAAGCAGGCCAAATCCCTGGCGAATGCGATCCTGTCGGATTTGAAAGCGACCGGGCAAATCAAGACACGAGGAGTCAAAACCGCAGAATTCTATGTGTTGAAAAACACCACCATGCCGGCTGTTTTGCTGGAAATGGGCTTTTTGACCAATGAACAAGAGCGGCAGAATCTTTGTAATGCCGAATATCAGAATATGCTGGCGGAAACCATTGCCTCCAGTATTGTCCAGTTCCTGAAGAAAGCATAAATACATAAAAAAGGGGCGCGTTGCAAAATGCGCTGCAAAAAAACACATCGGCTGGCCCCGAAAGGGGTTGGCCGATGTGTCTTTTTGCTGTAGAATAAATTTGTGAAGATAAACCCTAAACAGCAAGACCAGTATAAAGTATCCGAGAGGAAT
>JBGVMD010000079.1:0-5807 GCA_045124575.1 Faecousia sp. | reverse complement strand
CCTGGTGCACCATTGCAATACCCATTTTCAAAGCTTCCATAGGGTCCTTAATGGTGACCTTCTCGCCCTCATAGAGGATCTCGCCCTCGTCCATCTTATAGATGCCGAACATGCATTTCATCAGGGTGGATTTGCCGGCGCCGTTCTCTCCCATCAGTGCGTGGACCTTGCCGGGACGAAGCCGAAGATGCGCATGATCCAGGGCTTTGACACCGGGGAATGTTTTGGTAATACCGGTCATTTTCAGCAGAAGATTCTGCTCCATAGTTAACGTTCCTCCCTTGCTTAATGATTGAAACAGTATGCTGAAACAGGCGACAGAGAACGGCAAACAACGCTGCCGTATCTACCGTAGCGGCATTTGCCGCTCTCTGCCGAAGCATCCTGCCGGAAGATTTAAGATAGGCAGCTGCCGCCGAAGCGGCAGCTGCCTGAATTTGCGTGAATATGTAATTATTCGCCGGTGTAGGGTGCGTATGCAACGAACAGCTTGGAAGCGCAGTCGCCAGCGATGGTGAAGCGATCGTCGGACAGGCCAGCCAGAGCCTCAGCGGGAGTCTTGCCCTCTGCGACAGCAGCAGCGGTCTGGGAGATAGCAGCAGCCATGCCGTCAGCATCCTGCTTAACGGTACCGGTCATAGCGCCGTCAGCGATCAGAGCCTTAGCGTTGTCGGTAGCGTCAACACCGAAGACAGGAACAACGTGTGCGCCTGCAACGTTGTAGCCCTTCTCCTGCAGAGAAGCGATAACGCCTTCAGCCATACCGTCGTTGTTGCAGATGACCAGCTCGATCATGTTGCCTGCGTCCTCGTTGAAGGAAACGAAGTTGGTGTCCATGTAGTCCTTAGCTGCAGCAGCGGACCATGCGCCACCCAGGTCAACCTGGTAGCAGTCGGGGTTAGCAGCGTCGAAGTAAGCCAGAGCGGGCTTGCCGGCGGCAGTCAGGATAGCGTTGGCATCCTCAACACCGTACTGGGTGCGGTAGATGGCCTCAACATTGCCCTCTTCGCCCTTGAACATGGCGTAAGAGATCTTGCCGTCCTTGTTCAGGTCCAGCTTGTCGAAGTTGGCCAGAACGTAATCACCGATCATCTTGCCCTGCATGTGGCCGGCCTCGGGAGCGTCAGTGCCGATGAAGCAAGCGGTTGCGTGATTGCCCAGGAAGGTAACGTCGGTGCCATCGGTGCCGATGGCGCGGTTGAAGAAGACGACGGGGATGTCACCGGCAGCGTCCAGGATAGACTGAGCCACATCGGGGTTACCGGAAGTGACAACGTTAACAACCAGCAGGTTGGTGCCGCCAGCGATAGCGGTCTTGATCTGCTCCAGCTGCTTAGCCTGATCCTTACCGGCAAACTGGTTGTCGTAAGCAATACCGGCCTTCTCCAGCTCAGCGTTCAGCTCGGCACGGACAGATGCCAGGTAATTGTCAGCCTCGTCATACCAGAAGACAGAGACCTTCAGTTCGTCACTGCCGCCGCCACAGGCGACCAGGCTCAGTGCCATCATGGCAACCAGAACAAGTGCGATAATCTTTTTCATGTGTTTTCCTCCTAAAAATTTTATACGGGCAGCGAACGCTGCCAATATTTAACTACAGTCTACCATCTTTTAGGAGGAAAGTAAAGCGCTTTTTGAAAATTTTTTATTCAGCCTGCCCAAAAAAATTGTTTAGAGGTCAGAAAAATCTTGCAAGTTGCACCATTTTTCCAGGTGTGTCCGGGGCTACGGTTTCATTGGAACGCACCGGCAACGCAATCCATGGAGTCAGGTAATTCTTCTTTTGGGCATTGACTTTGGCAAGAATCGAGATATACTTTTCTTAAACAAAAAGAAAGCAGGAATTTCACTATGCTCAGCAAACCTATTGACTCTATCGATTTTGTATCCCAGTTCGATGCCGAACTGGCTGAAATGATGGAAAGAGAATTCTCCCGCCAGAAAGACGGTCTGGAACTGATTGCTTCCGAAAACTTTGCCTCCCCTGCGGTGATGGCCGCCATGGGCTCCATTCTCACCAACAAGTATGCCGAAGGCTTGCCCGGTAAGCGCTACTACGGCGGCTGCCATGTGGTGGACGAGATTGAACAGTTGTGCATCGACAGAGCCAAGGCTCTGTTCGGCGCAGAATTTGCCAATGTACAGCCCCACTCCGGCGCTCAGGCCAACATGGCGGTGGAACTGGCCTTCCTGAACCCCGGTGATACTCTGATGGGCATGAGCCTTGCCAACGGCGGTCACCTGACCCACGGCAGTCCTGCCAACATTTCCGGCAAGTACTACAATGTAGTTTCCTATGATGTGAACCACGAAACCGGCCTCATTGACTACGACGAAATCCGGGATCTGGCGAAAAAGCATCAGCCCAAGCTGCTCATTGCCGGTGCTTCCGCCTACCCCAGAGCCATTGATTTTAAGATTTTTGCAGACATTGCCCACGAGGTGGGCGCCATCTTCATGGTGGATATGGCCCACATTGCCGGTCTGGTGGCCGGCGGCGCCCACATGAGTCCCATCCCCTATGCCGACATCGTCACCACCACCACCCACAAAACCCTCCGTGGTCCTCGCGGTGGTTTGATCATGGGCAAGGAGGAATTTGCTAAAAAAATTAACTCTGCCGTATTCCCCGGCACCCAGGGCGGCCCTCTGGAGCATGTGATTGCCGCCAAAGCCGTATGCCTGAAGGAAGCCATGGCACCTGAATTCAAGACCTACGCTGCCAATGTGGTGTCCAACGCCCAGGCTATGGCCCAGGCCCTGCTGGCGGAAGGCTTTGACCTGGTCACCGGCGGCACGGACAATCACCTGATGCTGGCTGATCTGCGCCCCATGAACATTTCCGGCAGGGAGTTGCAGGAGCGCTGCGACGCCAACCACATTACCCTGAACAAGAACGCCATCCCCGGCGATCCGGCAAAGCCCTCTGTCACCAGCGGTGTCCGCATCGGTACTGCAGCCGTGACCACTCGGGGTCTGGGCGCTGAGGAAATGAAGGAAATCGCCCACTGCATCGCCCTGACCGCCCGGGATTTCGAAGGAACTGCCGACGAAGTCAAGGCCACCGTGGACAAACTCTGCAAGAAGTTCCCCATGTATATCTAAACAAACGCCCTGTGATTGAAAAAATCACAGGGCGTTTCCGTTGCTGGTAAATTATACCATCAAACCCAAACGGGAAAATCGAGGAAAAAAGTTGCGAGCTCAAACCTTCACGGTTGAATTCGCAATTTCCCCGGCGAGAATTCAAGCCGGATGAGAAAAGCGCTCTGCATTCATGACGAACCCAGAGCGCCTTCTTTGTCCCACAGCACAGATTGCATGGGTCTGGTTATTTCAAATACTGATTCAAATAGTTCAGCACACGCTTTTTATCGCCCGACCAAAGGGGTGCGATCAGATCCTTTTTCGCGCCGTCCCCGGTGATCCGATGCACCACCACCGAGGCAGGTACCTGCAACAGACATTGCTTCAGAATCCGGGCATATTCCTCCAGACTTAAACATTGGAAGAGGCCCGCAGCATAGTCCTTTGCCAGATCCGTGTTCTGCAGCACATGCAGCAGGTGGAATTTCACACCGTCGGTACCAGCGGCAATGGCCTGCCGGGTGGTTTCCACCGCATCTTCTTCCCCCTCGCCGGGCAGGCCGATGATGATGTGGGTGATCACATGGATGCCTGCCGCCTTCAGCCTCTGCACCGCATCAAAATACACTTCGTTTTCATACCCACGGCGAATATAGGCAGCCGTTTTTGGATTTGTGGTCTGCAAGCCCAGCTCCACGAATACCGGTTTTTCCCGATTGATCTTTTCAAGCAGCGCCACCGTCTGCGGCGGCAAGCAGTCCGGCCGGGTGCCGATGGCCAGTCCCACCACATCCTCCGGCGCTATGGCCTCATAATAAAGCTGCTCCAGCTTCTGCACCGGGGCGTAGGTATTGGTAAAAGCTTGAAAGTAGGCCAGAAACTTGCCGTCGGAAATCTTGCACCTGACCCTTGCCTTGGCTCGCTCTAACTGCTGGGCCACCGAGCCACAGCCTCCTTCGGCAAAATCGCCGCCACCGGCGGGGGAACAAAAAAATACAGCCACGAGTGTCCAGCGTGCCGTCCCGATTGGGGCAGGTAAATCCCGCATCCAGTGATAGCTTATAAACCTTGCAGCCAAACTTGGCCTGAAAATACGCATGAGCAGATGTGTACACCCGACTCCCCCCTTCCCTCTTTTTACCGGTCAAACACGGCGGAAACCGTTTTCAGATGTTCGATAATCGGCAGTTTTTGAGGGCAGGCATCCTGGCATTGCCCGCAGCCGAGGCAGGCCTTCGCCGGGGGAAATGTGTTTGTCAGTGCCCGGTAGCGTTCTTCGGTGTTCGCCTGCCAGCCATCCCGCTCCCGCTCGTTATACAGCGAGAAAAAGCGAGGAACGGGGATCCCCGCGGGGCAGCCGTCCGTGCAGTAGGAACAGCCGGTGCAAGCAATGGCAACCGCCCCGCGCACCATTTCTTTCACCTGCTCCAGCGCACTGGTTTCCTCCTCAGTCAAAGGCTGGAAATGGGCCATCAAAGCGGTGTTTTCCTCCACCTGCTCCAGGGTGGACATGCCGGACAGCACCATCGCCACCCCCTCCTGGGAGGCAGCAAAACGAATTGCCCGGCTGGCGGCGCTTTCACCGCCCAACAGTGGCAGCGCCTTCTCCGGCAGTTTTGCCAGTGTGCCGCCCTTGACCGGCTCCATCACAATGATAGGCTTACGATGCTTTCGGCAGACCTCATAGCAACGGCCGGACTGGATGATCGCATTGTCCCAGTCCAGGTAGTTGAGTTGGATTTGCACCACATCCACCTCCGGGTGACGCGTGAGGATTTCGTCCAGCACCTCGGCGGTGTCGTGAAAGGAGAAGCCCACGAATTTGGCCTTACCCTGAGCTTTGATCTGATTAAGAAATTCAAACGCGCCGTATTTTTCTGCGGTCCGGGCACCATCTGCGTCCAACCCGTGGAGCAGGTACACATCGAAATATTCGACCCCGCATTTTTGCAGCTGATCATCGAAAATTTCCTGGGCAGTCCTGCCCCGCTTCAGCAGGTCGCAGGGCAGCTTGGTTGCAACGGCAAAGCGGTCCCGGGGATACCGCTCCACCAGAGCCTGACGCAAGAATTCCTCGCTTTTGTAGTTGAGATATGTATAGGCTGTGTCAAAATACCGGAATCCCCGCTCCAAAAACAGATCCACCATTTTCTTCGCGGCATCCAGGTCCACATCCGTGATATCGTTGGGATCCACATGGGGCAAGCGCAAAAAGCCAAAACCAAAGCGACCGAAATCCATATCCGTTCCTCCAATCTTTGTTTCCTCCATTATAACGGCATCGCGCGCAATTGTAAAAGGGAAAATAAAAATCACGCCTCGGCTGACAGCACTCAAAGTAAAACCTAACCGCCAACATCTTGAATGCCATCGATTTTTTCTCAAGGTGTCCCGCCAAAAATATGGTAAATAATGGAAGAAATAGCACAAAACAACACTTTTTCAGATTCCAAAAATTCCATTGTGTCCAATGGCTCTCGTTTTTATTTGGGTAGGGTTTGGGTCAAAAAGTTTCGGGTGCGCAACTTTTGTTTCCCCTCACCTGTTTTTTAGCGAAATCAAACCGCCGAAAAAGATGTTAGATATGAGAGAAAGGATTGGTGTATATGAACTTTTACACTCCGAAACAAATGGCAGAGAAGTGGGGCGTCACGGCACAATTAGTCCGTCGTTACTGCAAGGAAGGCAAGATTAAATTGGCGATTCAACATGATGGAGGT
>JBGVMD010000078.1:0-12123 GCA_045124575.1 Faecousia sp. | reverse complement strand
TGTGGGGATCCCCCGGTAACGAGGAAATACTTGTCCCAAACGCATCGTTTCGTTGCATCTTTCATCCGGGGGATTGCCACGCCAGTGTGAGCACTGGCTCGCAATGACATGGAGGAACAGCCCGATAAACTGCAATTTACCTTGCATTTTTGTTTCAGCTGGGCTATGATAAGGAAAAAGGAGGTGCTGCTATGGAGAAGAGACCGGTGGGGCGTTTTGCACCCACGCCGTCCGGGCGGATGCACCTGGGTAATGTATTTGCCTTTTTGATCGCCTGGCTGTCTGTTAAAAGCCGGGACGGCAGCATCGTGTTGCGGATGGAGGATCTGGATACCCAGCGCACCAGCGCGGAATTTGCCCAAACGCTCCGGGAGGATCTGCTTTGGCTGGGCCTTTTCTGGGATGAGGAGCAGACCCCCCAGAGCCAGCGCAGCGAAATTTACGACCGTTATTTCGAAAAATTACAGGACGAGGGTCTACTGTACCCCTGCTATTGCACCCGCAGCCAGCTGCACAATGTGAATGCGCCCCACCTGTCCGACGGCACCTATGTCTATCCCGGTACCTGCCGGCACTTGACCGAGGCGGAAAGGGCTACTTTCTCCCGCCTGCCTGCCTGGAGAGTGCAGGTTCCTGACCGAATCTGGGAATTGGAGGACAAGTTGCAAGGCCCATTTTCCCAGAATCTCACCACCGATTGCGGTGATTTCGTGGTGCGTCGGGCGGACGGATGTTATGTCTACCAACTGGCGGTGGTGGTGGACGATGGGGAAGCCGGTGTGACGGAAGTGGTGCGGGGCGTGGATCTGCTGGGCAGTGCGCCCCGGCAGATGTATCTGCAGGAAAAATTCGACCTGCCCCACCCGGAATATGGTCATGTGCCCCTGCTGCTGGCCCCGGATGGTCGGCGCCTGAGTAAGCGTGACATGGATCTGGATCTGGGACAGCTGCGGCTGCGGCTGAAATCGGAAGAGCTGATTGGCTCTTTGGCTGCTTCCTGCGGCCTGCTGCCGGCGTACACGCCCATCTCCGCAACGGAGCTTTCTTCCCTTTTCTCCTGGGAAAAACTGAAAAAAGAGGATATTTATTTGGATGCGGCAACCCTGCTGCGGTAAATTGTTGTTTACGATGATATGTCATTCCGCGCCAGTGCGCACACTGGCGCGGGAATCCCCCGGATGGGATAAAAAGCGTGCCGAAAACCTATGGGGATTGCCACACCAGCCTGAGGACTGGTTCGCAATGACATATTTCTTGTTACGCTGCTAAACAACAATTTATCTTCTCAGCGCATTTTTTTGAAAGTTTCCTTTAGAACACACTGTTTCTATATGGAAAACATTTGTCCTTGCATTTTGGAAAAAGCGGAGCATAATAGTAGGAAAAGCGAGGAGGCATGACCATGGCAAAGAAACCTGTTTTGGTGGTGATGGCCGCTGGCATGGGCAGCCGTTACGGCGGTCTGAAGCAGATCGACCCGGTGGGTGCTTGCGGCGAGGCTATTTTGGACTACTCCTTGTATGATGCGTACCGAGCCGGTTTTGAAACCGTGGTGATCATCATCAAGGAAGCCATTCGCGATGATTTTATGTCAACCGTTGGCAAGCGGCTGAAGGATTCTCCCCTGGAAATTCGATACGCTTTCCAAGAACTGACCGCCCTGCCCCAGGGGTTTTCTGTTCCAGAGGGCCGTCAAAAACCCTATGGCACTGGCCACGCGGTGCTCTGCGCCAAGGAGGCCGTTGGAGACGCTCCCTTCGCCGTCATCAATGCCGATGACTACTATGGCCGATCTGCCTTTGAAACCATGTATAAGGCGCTACAGAGCGCTCAGGACGGCGAATTTTACGACTACTACATGGTGGGCTACTATCTGAAAAATACCCTCAGCGACCACGGTGGCGTGGCCCGGGGCGCTTGCTATCTGGATGAAGAAGGTTACCTGGCCGGACTGAAGGAATGCATCGGCATTGAGCGTGTTGGGGACAAGGCTCGTTTCCCGGTGGCGGACGGCCAGTGGGAAGAATTGGACCTGAATATGCTGATCAGCATGAATCTCTTTGGCTTTACCCCTAGTCTGCTGGAGGAGCTGGAAAAGGGATTTACCACGTTCTGCTCCCGGGAATTGGGTAAAAATCCGGAAAAGGCAGAGTTTGCGCTGCCCACGGAAGTCAGCCGTTTGATGACAGAGGGCAAGGCGAAGGTGAAGATGCTGTCTTCCGCTGACAGATGGTATGGCGTGACCTACGCCGCGGATAAGCCCCTGGTGGTGAATGCTATCGCTTGCATGACGCAGAGCGGAATGTACCCACATGGGCTGTGGAAAAAATAAAATGTTTCCCGTGAAACAATTTAAGGCGGCTGCTTTCGCAGCCGCCTTTTGTATTGCGATATTTAGTTGCCTGTGCCCATGAGGATCTTGGCAAGGTCGGAATCGGCATCCAGAATGACGGTCTTGTTGTTGCCGGTCAGGCTGGATTTCAAAGCGTCCAGTGCCAGAATGAACTCATAAAAGGCCTGTTTCTCAGGAGTATCGTAGGCCTCTGCCAGCATCTGCATGTACATGGCCTCACCCTCGGCCTCCAGCTGGGCGGCCTTGGCCTTGGCGTTGGAGATGATGATGTTCACCTGCTTATCCACATCGTTGATGATGATGGAGGCATCGTACTTGCCGTCGGCGGTGTACTTCTCCGCCATCTGACGGCGCTCAGAGATCATGCGGGTGTACACGGCGTTCAGGTTGCTTTCCGGCAAGTCGAAGCGCTTGATCTTCACATCCTCCACCACGATGCCGTAGACAGCTGCCTGGGAATTGACGGTGGTGGTGATGCCTTCGTAGATCTCGTTGCGCTCCCCACCGGGGTTTTCGTTGATGATATCGGCCTGCTTCAGATTACCCATGGTATTTTTCAGCACGGAGTAAGTGATGCCGTCCAGACGATCTTCTGCCACGGAGGCAGTGCCCAGGGTGCGGTAGAACTTCTGGGGATCCTCGATGCGCCACAGCACATAGCAGTCCACGGTCATGTTCTGCTTATCCAGGGTGGTTACATCGGACGGCGGAATATCATAAAACTGGGTTGCTCGGGAGAAATACTTCACAGAGTCCACAAAGGGCATCTTAAAATGCAGACCCGGCTGGGTTTCCGTATTGACGATCTCGGAAAAACGGAACACACAGACGCACTGGTTTTCGGCTACGGTATACACGGAGCTCATGCCCACAATCAGGACCAGCGCCAGGATAATTCCTACAAAAATGTATTTTTTCATGGTTTAGTTACCTCCGATCAGAGAGTCCAGGGGCAGCAGCATATCCACAGAGTCGCCACTGCCGGTGTTGATAAACACCTTGACGCCGGGCAGGATCTGGGAGATGGCTTCGTAATACATACGGGCCATGGTGATATCCGGATTCAGGGCGTACTCAGCATACATGGCCTCAAACATGGCCACAGCCTCGATGGCTTCGTTGATGCGCTTCTGCTTTAAGTATTCCGCATCCTGCTGCAGCTTGTCAGCCTGGGCCTTGGCATCGGGCAGCTGGGCGTTCTGATAGGCCTTTGCCTCGTTGACCACAGCTTCTGCATTCTGCTTGGCGGTTTCCACCGCCTTAAATGCCTCGATAACATCGTTTGTGGGGGGTTCAGCGTCCTGAATACGCACTTCAATCAGCGTCAGACCGATGTCATACTGGCTGAGGATCTCGGAAACCAGATCCTTTACCTGCATCTGGATGTTCTCCTTGCCGCTGGTGAGGACGGCGTCTACAGTGGAGGAACCAACCACATTTCGCACCTGACTCTGAATCAGATTCTTCAAAATGGTTTTAGGATCATCAGAGGAAAACAGATACTGCACCGGGTCAGAAATCTTATATTCCACGAGAAAATCCACATTTACAATGTTGTAGTCGCCGGTGATCATGGAGCTTTCGTCCAGGACAGGGTTATTTTTGCCATGGGAATCGGTGTAATAACCCAGTTCAATCTTCTGGTACACATTCACGTCAACATGATGTACCTGCTGGATGCCAAAGGGCATCTTAAAGTGAAGGCCGGGCTCGGTGATGTCCGTGACCTTGCCGAAGGTGGTGACCACTGCCTGCTGCTTGTCGTCCACGGTGTAGTAGCTGGTCAGAGCGCCAATCACTACCACCAACGCCAGCAGGCCCAGAGCAATCCACCGGGCAATTTTCTTGCCGTCCACAGGCTTGATGGGCTTTTTGGGGTCGTTGTTGGGTACCCATTGATAGGTTCCGTTTTGTTCCATCGTTACATTTCTCCTTTTATTATAATGTATATTCCAGTTATAGCTCGGCAACCATCTTTTCTGCCGTTTCATGGAGCTGGGCAGCAGCCCAAGCGGTTAACATAACTATTAGAACCTTCTGCACTCGCTCCTTGACACCGATGACCGGCTCCCTATATGCCTGCAATACCACATCAATGGCTGCGTCCCGTCCCGCGGGATTATGCAGGGGGGTACGATTGGCGGCCAACTGGACAAAGAGGAAATAAAGCTTGCTATCATCAATCAGATCATCACTGGTATCATCCAGATTGCCGTTGATATAGGTCAGAAGGCCGCAGATCTGCTCCATAGGCAGTACCTTTTTCAGCATATTGATGTTGATGATGCGGCAAAGCTGGTTCATATTGTAGCGCTTATGATCCGGTGGTGGCAGGAATTCCCGCTTGACCCAGTTTTGCACGGTGTAAGGCTCCAGTCCGGTGATGGCGGAGACCTGACTCAGCACGATGCCGCCGCCAAAGAACATAGAGGTAAATTGCTGCTCGATGAACTTGGCGTCCTCTCGTTCTACGGTTAGCGTAGTGCCAGGAAGTGTCCACTTCATAAAAATCGCCTCCTTTTATGATAATAAAATTATATCACGTGGTTACATGATTGTCAATAAGGAACATAAAAAGTAAGAAATATACGGTTATATTTGAATTTCTCCTCTTTACGAACGGCAAAAAATAGTGTACAATAGGCGGGAAAAGGAGGTGACGCCATGAGCTGCATGCGCTGCGGAAAAGAAATCGACGAGAACCAGGTGTTTTGCGACGAATGTTTGGCGGATATGGATCGCCATCCGGTGAAACCCGGTACGCCCATTCAACTACCCCAACGGCCCGTCCGGAGTGTTGCAAAGCGTGCCAGTTTCCGGGTTGCGGCCAGCAAGTGGCAGGACAAGATTTTCTTGCTGAAATATATCATGTTCTGGCTGATCGTTTTGATCGTATTGCTGACGGCGGCACTGGCGTTGTGCATCTGTATGCTGCTGCAGGTGACACCGGAGTGGATCAACGAATTCTTTTTTGAAAATCCGCTGGTACAATCTGTGCTGAACAATGCAGCACCGTAAAAATGTTTCACGTGAAACATTTTTAGACATATTTTGCACACTCAAAATTGTTTCACGTGAAACAATTTTGTCAACAACATAGAAAAGGAGGCGGACTATGGGAAAAACCATTGCCGTCGTAAACCAGAAAGGCGGCGTGGGTAAAACCACCACTGCCGTCAATTTAACTGCCGCTCTGACAGAACTGGGGCTGAAAGTGCTGTTGGTGGACTTTGATCCGCAGGCAAATGCCACTTCCGGCTTCGGTGTGGATAAGAGAACGGCCAAATATAATGTCTACGATGTGCTGATTAACAATGTTGCGGCATCGGAGGCCATTGTTTCCACGAAATTTGGTGATGTACTGCCCTCATCCCCCAATTTGGCGGGTGCAGCGGTGGAATTGCTGTATACCGAGGGACGAGAGCATCAGTTGCGAAATATGATCCAACCCATCGCTGAGGGCTATGACCTGATCTTTATTGACTGCCCGCCGTCCCTTGAAATGCTGACACTGAACTCTTTGGCTACAGCTGACAGCATTTTGGTGCCTGTTCAGTGCGAATATTACGCGCTGGAGGGCTTGGCAGACCTGATGAATACCCTGCGGATGGTGAAAAAGCGCATCAATCCCAAGCTGGAAATCTTTGCTGTGGCGCTGACCATGTTTGATGGCCGCACCAACTTCTCCACCCAGGTTGCCCAGGAAGTGCGCAGACATTTCCCTGGCAAGGTGTTTGCAACGGTCATCCCTAGAAATGTGCGCCTTTCTGAGGCGCCCAGCCACGGCCTGCCGGTGACGGAGTATGACAAATCCAGTAAGGGTGCCCAGGCATACCGTGCCATGGCCCAGGAAATTAAGGATAAACTGTAAGATACGAAAGGATAGGTGAACCAAAATGTCCAGCAAAGGTCTGGGAAAAGGTTTTGCCGCACTGATGGGCGATCTGGATGAAGTTGTGAGTGACAGCCCCTATCAGCTTCTGCCCATTCATAAGGTAGAACCCAATCCCAATCAGCCCCGCCGGGATTTTGATGAAGAAGAGCTGCAGGCACTGGCTGAATCCATTGCCCTGCATGGCATTATTCAGCCTCTGACCGTTCGGGAAATGCATTCCGGTTATTATCAGATCATCGCCGGTGAGCGTCGCTGGAGAGCGGCCCGCATCGCAAACCTCACAGAAATTCCCGTAGTTGTGATGGAAGCAGATGACAAAAGAACCATGGAGCTGGCCCTCATTGAGAACCTGCAGCGCCAGGATCTGAACCCTGTGGAAGAGGCGCTGGGTTATCAGTCCCTCATGGAAGAATATGATATGACCCAAGAAGAAGCTGCCACTCGCGTGGGAAAATCCCGCCCCACCGTGGCAAATGCCCTGAGACTTTTGAATTTGTGCCCCCAGGTTTTGGAGAAAGTTCGAACCGGCGATCTGTCTGCCGGCCATGCAAGAGCTGTGCTGACCCTGAAAACAGAAAAACAGCAGCAGCAGGCTGCTCAGAAGATCATTGCCCTGGGACTTTCCGTCCGTCAGGCAGAACTTCTGTGTAAGAATATGACCCGGGAGCGCCAGCCGATGGAGGAAATTCCCCTGAGAATTGACTATATTGGCGAATGCGAAAAATCCCTGAGCAAGCATCTTGGCCGTGGTGTTAAGATCATCAACGGCAAGCGCAAGGGTAAGTTTGAGCTGGAATTCTATGGTGCAGAAGACCTGGAAAATCTGCTCAATGCTCTTATGAAATTAAAGAAATAAGGAGAAAACATATGGAAAAGAAGCTGTATCGTTCCCGTACCGATAAAAAGGTTTGTGGCGTCTGCGCCGGTTTGGCAAAATATATGGGCATGGATGTCTCTGTCATGCGCCTGATTACTGTACTTCTGATCCTGTTTGCCGGCGGCGGTCTGCTGGCTTACCTCATCTGCGCCCTGGTTATTCCGGAAGAGCCGGATAATTATATCGAGGGCTGATCTGTTACTATTTCCAATATAATAAGGAGTTCATATGTTAGATATTCGTAAAATCAAGGAAAATCCCGAGGCTGTCAAGGCTGGCCTGCGGGCAAAGGAAGTGGACTGCGATGCCATCGTAGACCGTATCGTGGAGCTGGACGTGCAGATCCGTGGTCTGAAGACCTCCACCGAGACCAAAACCGCTGAAAAGAATAAGATTGCCAAGGAAAACGGCAAGCTGTTCGGTATGAAGAAGGGCGCTGAGAAGAAGGGCGAGGACACCTCTGCCATCGACGCTCAGATCGAAGAGAACAAGCAGAAGTCCATTTCCCTGGACAATGCCATTGAGGGCGATGCAGAGCTGCTGAAAAATCTGAATGTGGAATTCCGCAGCGCCATGCTGAGCCTACCCAACCTGCCCGACGCTGATCTGCTGCCCGGCGGTAAGGAAAACAACGAGCCCCTGCGCTACATCGGCGAAAAGCACTCCTTCGACTTTGAGCCCAAGCATCATGTGGATCTGTGCACCGATCTGGGCCTGATTGACTACGAGCGTGGCGTCAAGCTGTCCGGTTCCGGTAACTGGATGTACACCGGCATGGGCGCTCGCCTGGAGTGGGCATTGCTCAACTACTTCATCGACACCCACACCGCCGATGGCTACGAGTTTATCCTGCCCCCTCACATGTTGGAGTACAAGTGCGGCGAAACTGCCGGTCAGTTCCCCAAGTTTGCCGACGAAGTGTTCAAAATCTCCAATCATCCCACGGAAAATGGCATTTTCTACATGCTGCCCACCGCAGAGGCTGCTCTGTGCTCCGTGTACCGTGACGAGATCCTCACCGAGGCAGATCTTCCTAAGAAGTTCTTCGCTTACACGCCCTGCTTCCGCCGTGAGGCCGGCTCTGCCCGTGCTGACGAGCGTGGCATGGTTCGTGGCCACCAGTTTAATAAGGTAGAAATGTTCCAGTTCACCACCCCCGAAGGCTCCGACGAGGCTTTTGAGGAGCTGGTGAAGAAGGCTGAGAACCTGGTTGCCGGTCTGGGTCTGCACTTCCGTACTGTCAAGCTGGCTGCCGGCGACTGCTCTGCATCCATGGCTCGCACCTATGATATTGAGATCCTGATCCCCTCCATGAACGGCTATAAGGAAGTTTCCTCCGTCTCCAACGCCCGTGACTACCAGGCTCGCCGCGGCAATATGCGTTATCGCCGTGCCGATGGCAAGATCGATTTTGTCCACACCCTCAACGGCTCCGGCCTGGCCACTTCCCGTATCTTCCCCGCCATTGTGGAGCAGAATCAGCGTGCTGACGGCTCCATCGTGGTGCCCGAAGTGCTGAGAAAGTATCTGGGCGGCATCGAAGTCATCGAGAAAAAGTAAGAAAATTACACAGATAAAAAGGAATTTTTCATCATGCCTAAGAAGAACGGAAAGCCCACTCTGCTGGAAGAGTTCAAAGCCTTTATCAACAAGGGCAACGCCATGGCACTGGCTGTTGGTACCATCATCGGCGGTGCCTTCAGTAGCATCACCAAGTCCGTCACCAATGACCTGATCATGCCTCTGGTCAACATCTTTATGGGCGGCGCAGATTTCTCTGAACTGAAGATCGAACTGCCCCGCATCGTGCCTGTGTACGAAACTGTGGTCAACGAAGTCACCGGTTTGGAGGAGAAGGTCTATGTGCCCCACTACCTGACCTATGGCAACTTCATCTCTGCCGTCATCAACTTCCTGATCATGGCCGTTGTGGTATTCCTCATTGTGAAGTTCATGAACAAGCTGACCGAGGCTGCTACCCGCAAGGAGCGGGAAGAGGCTGAAGCCGCCGCTGCTGCCAAGGCTGCCGCTGAAGCCGAAGCTGCCGCCAAGGCTGCTGAGGAAGCCGCCAATGCGCCCCACGTTCCCACCACCGAGGAGCTGCTGACCCAGATCCGCGATCTGCTGGCCAAACAGTAATTGAACACCTTTCAACCCAGCCTGTGGAATTTTCCTTGGGCTGGGTTTTCTTTTTGATAAGACTTCGAGGATGTGTCATTGCGAGGAGCGAAGCGACGTGGCAATCTCCTTCGACAAGCTTTCGTACATAGTTCCTCTTAAAAGAAAGGACGAAACATACAAAATCCCATTGATTGGCGTATGGGAATCAACAAAGGTGATACCTGGAGATTGCCACGGCGGCCTGAGCCGCCTCGCAATGACATTCTAATCGTAACATTTCTGCTATTTCGTTAACTGCTGGACAGGGGATGTGCGAAGATGTTATGTAAACGGCATAATTTTTCTGTTTTCTACGGTAATGTGTAAAAATCATACATTTTATGCCGATAAAGATTTGACAAATGCCAAAAACTCCCTTATAATGTATATGTTTAGGGCTACGCCCCATAACTATCACGATAAATGAAGGAAGGGTTCATTATCATGTTCAAAATCGTTACCAAGAAGGAGCTCAACTCTGCAGTCACTCTGATGGAGATCGAGGCTCCCTTTATCGCTAAGAAGGCCCGTGCCGGCCAGTTCATCATCTTCCGCATTGATGACAAGGGCGAGCGTGTGCCGCTGACCATCGCCGGTTACGACCGGGAGAAGGGCACCGTTACCATCATCTTCCAGAAGGTCGGCTTCGCCACCAAGGCTCTGGGCGCACTGAATGAAGGCGACTACATCCAGGACTTTGTTGGTCCTCTGGGCAAGCCCACCCCCGTGGAAGGCAAGAAGAAGGTCTGTGTTGTTGGCGGCGGCGTGGGCTGCGCCATCGCTCTGCCCTCTGCCCAGGCTTTCAAGGAAGCCGGCGCTGAGGTTACCGTTATTGTTGGTTTCCGTAGCAAGGATATCGTCATTCTGGAAGACGAGTTCAAGGCTTGCGCTGATCGCCTGATCCTGATGACCGACGACGGCTCCTACGGCCAGCACGGTCTGGTCACCCAGCCTCTGAAGGAGATGCTGGAAGCCGGTGAGCAGTTCGACGAAGTTCTGGCCATCGGACCCATCCCCATGATGAAGTTCGTCAGCCTTACCACCAAGCCCTTCGGCACCCACACTTCCGTGTCCCTGAACCCCATCATGGTGGACGGCACCGGTATGTGCGGCGGCTGCCGTGTTACCGTGGGCGGCGAAGTGAAGTTTGCTTGTGTTGACGGCCCCGAGTTCGACGGCCACCAGGTGGATTTTGCCGAGCTGATGAGCCGCAACTCTACTTACCGCACCCGCGAGGCTGAAGTCACCGAAACCCACGCCTGCCGCATGGAAGCCATGGGCAAGGCTCTGATTAAGTAAGGGAGGGCATGAAAAATGGCAAATATGTCTCTGAATAAGGTTGTTATGCCCGAGCAGGACCCCAAGGTTCGTGCCCGCAATTTTAAGGAAGTAACCCTGGGTTACACCGCCGAAATGGCTATCGAGGAAGCAAACCGCTGCCTGGGCTGCAAGAACCCCAAGTGCGTCGAGGGCTGCCCTGTCAATGTCCGCATTCCCGAGTTCATTAAGAAGGTTCAGGAAGGCGACTTCAAGGCCGCTTATGAAATCGTCACCTCCACCAACGCTCTGCCTGCCCTCAGTGGCCGTGTGTGCCCCCAGGAGACCCAGTGCGAGGCCAAGTGTGTCCGTGGTATCAAGGGCGAGCCCGTGGCCATCGGCCGCCTGGAGCGCTTCGTAGCCGACTGGTACCGTGAGAACATCAACGCTATGCCCGAGAAGGTGGAGAGCAATGGCATCAAGGTTGCTGTTGTCGGCTCCGGCCCCGCCGGTATGACCGCCGCTTCCGACCTGGCTAAGCGTGGTTACGATGTGACCATGTTCGAGGCTCTGCACACCGCCGGCGGCGTGCTGGTCTACGGCATCCCCGAATTCAGACTCCCCAAGGCCATCGTTGCCAACGAGATCGAGAAGCTGAAGGCTCAGGGCGTCACCGTCATGACCAACATGGTCATCGGCCGTGTTCTGACCATCGACGAGCTGTTCGAGATGGGCTTCAAGGCTATTTTCGTGGGTTCCGGTGCAGGTCTGCCCATGTTCATGAACATCCCCGGCGAGAGCCTGAAGGGTGTTATGTCCGCTAACGAGTACCTGACTCGTACCAACCTGATGAAGGCCTACGACGAGAACTACGACACCCCCATCATCAAGTCCAAGGCTGTGGCTGTTGTCGGTGGCGGTAACGTGGCCATGGACGCTGCCCGCTGCGCTATGCGTCTGGGCGCTGAGCATGTTTATGTTGTCTACCGCCGTGGCGAGGCCGAAATGCCCGCCCGTCTGGAAGAGCAGCACCATGCTAAGGAAGAGGGCATCGAGTTCAAGACTCTGTGCAACCCCATCGAGATCCTCGCTGACGAGGAAGGCCGTGTTGGCGGCATGAAGTGCATCCGTATGGAACTGGGTGAGCCCGATGCTTCCGGCCGCCGCCGTCCCATCGAGGTGCCCGGCTCCGAGTTCATCCTGGATGTGGATACCGTCATCATGTCCCTGGGCACCAGCCCCAACCCCCTGATCCGTTCCACCACTCCCGGTCTGGACACCAACCGCAAGGGCTGCCTGATCGTCAATGAGAACGAGATGACCACCCGTGACGGCGTGTTTGCCGGCGGCGATGCCGTTACCGGCGCTGCCACCGTCATCCTGGCCATGGGTGCCGGTAAGAAGGGCGCCGCTGCCATCGACGAGTACCTGAAGAAGTAATTTTTCTATAAAGAAAGCCCCCGCCAATCTTGAACTGCCCCAGTTTATGCGGACAGCACAAAAAAGCCCCTATGTAGGTAATATTAAGTTTTAAGCGGAGTGGCGCAGCGTTAGCGGCGCCACTCCAGTTTTATTCTGGAT
>JBGVMD010000077.1:0-14992 GCA_045124575.1 Faecousia sp. | reverse complement strand
CTCTCGGATACTTTATACTGGTCTTGCTGTTTAGGGTTTATCTTCACAAATTTATTCTACAGCAAAAAGACACATCGGCCAACCCCTTTCGGGGCCAGCCGATGTGTTTTTTTGCAGCGCATTTTGCAACGCGCCCTTTTTTATCCCTTTTTCGTGCGGACATCCAAGTGGTATTCCACCAGACCCGCTTCATTATTTTCAATGGCGATGGAATACTGCAGATCCACCGTGCCGCCTTGCTCGCTGATGGAAGCCTCGATCAGCTGGGCGCAAACCGTCAGCATCAAAGCACCAAATTCCATCTGGTACAAAGAGTCATGGGGAATACCCTGCTGGAAGATCATCTGCGAACGGAGTTTGCCCGTCCGCTCCAGAATCACCGTGCCGGGCTCCAGGCGGAAGGTTGTGGTGACGCCGGCCATGCCAGTCAGTTCCGTTTCCTCATAGCAGATGTCCCAGCCGCCATCCCGGTATTCCAGGGTGCCATCGGTGACCAATTCGATGATCTCCGGCTCCTGGTCAGGGTAATACTGCTTGCCGCAGATGGAGAGCACTACATTCTGCTTCATTGTTCCGCCTCCATTGCCAGTGCCAGCAGTTGATCCAGCAGATCGCTGTACTCGACGCCACTGGCTTCAAACAGCTTGGGATACATGGAAATGGATGTAAAACCGGGCAGGGTGTTAATCTCGTTGAAGACCATACGGTTATCGTCATAGGTAACGAAGAAATCCACCCGGCTTAGACCACGGCAGCCCAGCGCAGTGTAGATCTTCACCGCCGCATCCCGGACCTGCTCTGCCACATCCTCGTCAATACGGGCGGGAATGTAGGCCACAGAGGTGTCGGTGATGTATTTGGCATCGTAATCATAGAACTCCGCACCGGAGTCGATTTCGCCGCAAATGGAAGCAATGGGGCTGTCGTTGCCCATGACTGCCACTTCCACTTCCCTGCCCCGGATAAATTCTTCTACAAGAATCTTCTCATCATACTCCGCCGCGGTCAGCAGGGCTGCCTGCAAAGACAGTGCGTCGGTGGCCTTGGAGACGCCCACAGAAGAACCGGTACCGGCGGGTTTTACAAACATGGGGAAGGAGAATTTCTCCTGCAGCTGGGCCAGAATGGCTTCCATTCTGTGCCGCAGGTCGCCCTTACGAATCAGGCTCCATGCAGCCTGGGGCTGGCCAATATGATCCACCACAAGCTTGGTCAGGGTCTTATCCATGGACACAGCAGAGGAAGCCACATCCGGGCCAACGCAAGGGATGCCTGCCAGCTGCATCAGGCCCTGGACAGCGCCGTCCTCGCCGTTTTCACCGTGCAACACAGGGAAAACCACATCCACAGGAATCTGCTTGACACCGTCTTCCTCAAAGCGCAGCAGGCCCTGCCCCCACACGGGAGAAATGGCAGCGGGACAATTATCAGGATGCTCCTCCCAAGCGCCGCCGGGCAAAAGGGAATAATCCGTGCTGCTGTAATGCAGCCAGCGGCCCTCCCGGGTGATGCCCACAGGAATAATATTATACTTTTCAGGGTTCAAATTGTTCAGCACCGACTCGGCAGACCGCAGGGACACAGCATGCTCCGGGCTCATACCGCCAAACAAAATGCACACATTCAGTTTTTTCACGACTAAAATATCCTCCGATTTACTTAAGAAGTGCCTCTCCGGCACGATAAATATCTCCGGCGCCGATGGTCAGAATCACATCTCCGGGCCGGGCAATTTGTTTGAGGCACGCGGTAACCTCCGGCAGGGTCTCGCAATAGACCGAACCGGGGATCTGCTCCTGCAGATCGCGGGAAGAAATACCGATGGTATTTCGCTCCCGGGCGGCATAAATTTCCGCCAGAATCACCACATCTGCCTTTTGCAGCTGGCGGACGAAGTCATCAAAGAGCGCCTTGGTTCGGGTATAGGTGTGGGGCTGGAAGGCTACCACTAATCGCTGGGGATTTGTGGTCCGCACCGCTTCGATGGTGGCGGCCAGTTCACCGGGATGGTGGGCGTAATCGTCATAAACTTCCGCGCCATTAAAACGGCCCTTAAACTGCATCCGGCGGTCAGCGCCCCGGAAGGAGCGCAGGCTCTCCGCCGCTACAGCACCGTCAATGCCCAAAAGCCAGGCGGCACCCATGGCAGCCAGGGCGTTCAGAGCATTGTGTTTGCCCATAACACTCAGTTCCAGATGGCAGTAGAATTTCCCATCGCACTCTACATCCATCTGCCTCCAATCCTCGCTACAGGACACAGCACGAACTCGATTGCCTTGGTCAAAGCCGAAGGTCACATATTCCAGGCCCTCTACTGCCTGGAGGGTATTGGCATCGTCGCCGTTGACCAAAATATGATCGGTAGAAAGGGCGGCAAAACGGCGGAAGGAAGTCTGGATCTGCTCCAGATCCTTGAAATAGTCCAAATGATCCGCTTCAATATTCAGCACAATGGCCAGCGTGGGGAAGAAATTCAGGAAAGAATCGCAGTATTCACAGCTTTCCAGCAAAATGGTATCGCCATTTCCCACCCGGTGACCTGCGCCCAGCAGGGGCAGAAAGCCGCCGATCATCACCGTGGGATCCACGTCGGCAGCCATCAAAACATGGGCCAGCATGGAAGTAGTGGTGGTCTTTCCATGGGTACCTGCCACGCAAATGGCATGGCGGTAAGCCTGCATAATCACGCCCCAGGCCTGTGCCCGTTCAAACACGGGAATGCCGGCAGCACGGGCGGCCGCAATTTCCGGATTGTCGTTTTGGGCGGCTGCGGTACGGATGATGCAGCAAGCGCCGTCGATATTTTCCGCCCGATGGCCGATTTCCACATGGATGCCCTTGGCGATCAGCTCATCGGTAGAGACCGACGAATTCATATCCGAGCCGGTCACCAGCAGGCCCATGCCCTTGAGCACCAAGCCCAGGGGACGCATGGAGACACCGCCGATGCCAACCAAATGGACATGGTTGCCGGGGCAGAGATATTGTTTCAGCATTTCAACACGGTCGGCCATAATGTCACCATCCTGCCTTTTAAAATTTATCAGCATTTTATTATACAGCATTACACACCCATTTACAACTGTAAATATCTCCAAATATGTGGTGGTTTTCCCTATTTTTTATGCAAAAAACCACCCAGACGCTATCATTAGCGTCTGGGTTTCAGGAAATGTCTTACTCTGCCACCAGGGCCTTTTCCTGGCAGTATTTGATGATGCCACGACGGGTAACGATGCCGATGAAGGTATCCTTATCATCCACCACGGGAACAAAATTCTGATATGTAGCCCGCTCAATCAGTTCGTGCATGGACGTATTGACCCGGACCGGAATATTATCTTTCCGCCGCTCGATTTCCATAATGCGACGAGCCTCTGCCTGGCGCATATCCATGTAGCACATATTTTTCAGTGCCCACAGCAGGTCGCCCTCGGTGAGCGTGCCACGATACTCGCCCCGCCGATTGAGGATGGGCAGAGCCGCAAAGCCTACGGTTTCCATTTTTTCCAGTGCCTGTCGAATGGTGAAATCGTCATATACATAATGACACATTGCCTTTGGTGTCAAAAAGAATAAGATGTTGTTCATAAAATCTCCTTTGCCAGTCAGTATTCCCTACTGCTTTACGCTATCATTATAGCATATCCCACAAGAGAAAACATGAAGATTTTTTGTATAAACAGCCTTTTTGGCGCCGAATTTTTCGGTGTACTTTTGTGCATTTCTACCAGTTCTACACACAGGAGGGTTTTGTTCGACCACCTTTCGGTAGATTCTACCGCAGAAGTTGGTTATACTGGCAGCAACAAGAAAAAAGGAGCGGTATTTTCTATGGCAAAGCGAACAAAACTATCCGACCGATCCCTGCCGGATTACTGCCAGGGTGAAGAAATGATGAATATGGTCACCCACATTGTAGGCGGCGGTCTGGGCATCATCGCCCTGCTGGCGTGCCTGTTCAAATCCATTTTCCGAGGTGATGGTTACGACCTGGCCGGGGCGCTGATTTACGGTATCAGCATGATCTGCCTGTACACCATGTCCAGCGTATATCACGGTTTGAAACCCGGGATGGGTAAGAAGGTGCTGCAGGTGCTGGATCACTGCACCATTTATTTCCTCATCGCCGGAACCTACAGCATCATTTCCCTGTCTGCCCTGCGGCAGGTCTCCCCCATTTTGGGCTGGGGAATTTTCCTATTTCAGTGGGGCATGAGTGCTTTGGCAGTAACCCTAACCGCCATTGATTTGAAAAAGTACAATGTATTTTCCATGATCTGCTACATCGGCATGGGCTGGTGCATTGCCCCCTTTATGAAGCAGGCCATGCAGGCGCTGACCATGCCCGGATTTTGGCTGCTACTGTCCGGCGGCATTGCCTACACCATCGGTGCGGTGCTGTATGGTATCGGTTCCAAAAAACGGTGGATGCATTCGGTATTCCACATTTTCGTGGTACTGGGCAGCCTGCTGCAATTTCTGTGCATCATCCTGTATGTCCTGTAATTTTGCGTTGCTTTTTCCTGCGGATGTGGTATAATATGGGTACACCAAAACAACAAGGAGGATCACCCCATGGCTAATAAATACGCAGGCACCCAGACTGAAAAAAACCTGATGGCCGCTTTCTCCGGCGAAAGCGAGGCCCGGAATAAGTACACCTACTTTGCCTCCAAGGCCAAGAAGGAAGGCTTTGAGCAGATCAGCGCCCTGTTCCTGAAGACCGCTGACAACGAGAAGGAACACGCAAAGCTGTGGTTCAAGGAGCTGGAGGGCATCGGCAACACTGCGGAGAATTTGGTTTCCGCCGCCAACGGCGAGAACTACGAGTGGACCGATATGTACGCCGGCTTTGCCAAGACCGCCGAGGAAGAGGGCTTCCCGGAGCTGGCCGCCAAGTTCCGCCTGGTTGCCGCCATCGAAAAGCGCCACGAGGAGCGCTACCGCGCATTGCTGAAGAATGTGGAAACCCAGCAGGTCTTTGAAAAGAGCGAAGTGAAGGTTTGGGAATGCCGCAACTGCGGCCACATCATCGTGGGCACCGCCGCCCCCGAGGTCTGCCCCACCTGCAACCACCCCAAGGCCTATTTTGAGGTCCACGCTGAGAATTACTAAGTTCAATAAAAAATGCCTCAGGCCAATGGCCTGAGGCATTTTTTATTCTTCTCCATCTTCGAAACCATCCAACAGGACAGTATCGGAACTATCCTCGATGGTTTTGCCCTCCATGCAGGCGGCAAACTGCTTACCGGTCATGGATTCGTTTGCCAGCAGGTAATCCACCACTTTCTGGAAGGATTCGGAATTGTCCGCCAAAATCTGCTTGCAGTGGTCATAGGCCTTGTCGATGAGGATCTTTACCTCATCGTCAATGGTGGCGGCCACCTTTTCAGAATAGCTCTTGGTGGTCTGATAATCCCGGCCGATGAAAATCTCACCGCCGTCCAGATAGGAAACAGTGCCCAGTTTTTCGCACATGCCGTAGCGTGCCACCATATCCCGGGCCAGCTTGGTAGCACGGTCGATATCGTTGGAAGCACCCACGGAAATATCGCCCACATACAGTGCCTCCGCTACACGGCCACCCAACAGGCCTACGATCTGCTCATACATTTCGTTGCGGGTCATGTTGGCAGAATCATCCTTAGGAAGCGACCAGGTGGAGCCCAGGGACTGACCACGGGGCACCACGGTGATGTGCTGCACGCCGCCGGCAGTGGGCAGATGATACATGGCCACCGCATGGCCGGCTTCGTGAATGGCGGTGATTTTCAGATCCTTGCGCTGGCGCACATGGCTGCGCTTGGCAGGGCCGGCGGTGATTTTCATCATGGCCTCGTTGATGTCCGCCATGGACAAAGCCTCCCGGTCTTCCCGTGCTGCCAAAATGGCGGCCTCGTTCAAGAGGTTACTCAAATCCGCACCGGTGAAGCCAGGGGTGGCACGGGCCACGGTTTTCAGATCCACCTGTTCATCCAGCCGCTTGCTTTTGGCGTGGACCTTTAGAATCTCGGCTCTGCCCTTCACATCCGGGCGGCCCACATAGATCTGCCGGTCAAAACGGCCGGGACGCAACAGAGCGGGATCGAGAATGTCGGCACGGTTGGTTGCCGCCAAAACGATGACGCCCTCGGTACGGCCAAAGCCATCCATCTCCACCAGCAGCTGGTTCAGGGTCTGTTCCCGTTCGTCATGACCGCCGCCCATACCGGAGCCACGCTTGCGGCCCACCGCATCGATTTCGTCGATAAAAATAATGGCAGGTGCGATTTTTCTTGCCTGGGCGAACAGGTCACGAACACGGCTGGCGCCGACACCCACATACAGCTCCATAAAGTCGGAACCGGACAGGGACAAGAACTGCACCCCTGCCTCTCCTGCTACCGCACGGGCAAGAAGGGTCTTACCGGTGCCGGGAGGGCCCACCAGCAAAATGCCGTGGGGGATGCGGGCGCCGATTTTGGTGTACTTCTGAGGATCCCGCAGGAAATCTACCACTTCGGCCAGTTCTTCCTTTTCTTCATCCGCACCGGCCACATCGTTAAAGGTGACCTTATTGGCATTGGGCACGCCCAGGGTGGTGCGGGCCTTGCCGAAATTATTCATGGGGTTGTTGCTGTTGGCCTTGCCCACCAGCAGGAACCAGATCACCAGCAGTGCCAGACCCACGATCAGCAGCGGCAGGATCAGATCATAGAAGCTCAGGCCCTTTTCCGGCGTGAAATTGTAGCTCTCCAAAATACCTGCGGCTTGCTGGGACTGGATCAGATCCCACATTTCCCGGCGGAAAGCGTCGCTGTCGGCAATGTTGGCTGTCAGCTCCGTTTCGCCCTTGTAAGGGTGGTAGAGCCAGAGGGTGATGGTGTCCTCTTCCACAGAGAAGCGCTTGACCTGCTCCTCTTCAAAAAGCATGACCACTTCGGAATATTCAGGGCCCTGGTTCATGCGGCCCAGCATTCCGGCAGCCAAGTAGAAAATCGTGGCTAAAATCACCACGTATACCAGTACGGGAATCGGTTTGCGTTTTTTCAAGTCAATTGTTCTCCTTATTTTGCGTATACCTCGGGCTTCAAAATGCCCACATAGGGAAGATTGCGATAAAGCTCGTTATAATCCAAGCCAAAACCCACCACGAAGGCATTGGGAATGGAGAAGCCCACATAGTCTGCCTCCAGAGTCACACCGGGGGCACGGCCTTCCGGCTTGTCCAGCAGGACGCACAGCTTCAGTGATGCCGCGCCGCGGCTGCGCAGATACCCACACACCTCGCTCAGGGAGCGACCGGTATCCAGAATATCCTCCACCACCACCACATGGCGGCCCTGCAGATCCTTGACCACATCCTTCAGCACCATCACGTTGCCGGTGGATTGGGTGCCACGGTAAGAGGACAGCTGCATAAACTCCATTTCACAGTGGGCGTCAAAAGAGCGGAGCAGATCGGCATAGAATACCACTGCGCCCTTCAAAATGCCAATAAAGACAGGGTTTTTATCCTCATAGTCCCGCAAAAGTTCCTGACCCATTTCCCGAATACGGGTTGCGATCTGCTGTTCGGTCAGCAGAATTTCCTGAATGTCCTGATGCATAGTATCCTCCATCTATTTATATTCTTTGGAAAACGAACTGCACTGCAGGCAGTTCCGTAGGAATTCTGTTTTGATTGACGCCAATGCCGTAAACGGCCAGCACCCCCCCGTCATCTGCCAGCACCGGCACACCGAGGCGCTGGGAAGCGGGAATTTTACGGTCAATGAACAGTTTTTTCAAACTTTTTGTACCGCCGGGCAAACGCATTTCATCGCCCTGCATCCGGCTGCGCAGCCATACGGAGCCGGAAACGGCCACAGTAAAGGTATCTTCTGTATTGATGATCTCCTGCGCCGGGCGGCAGAGGATCTTCAGCCCCATTTGAGGCAGCACCACTTCGCCGGGGCAGACAAGCTCCACCGCTTCCAGATGCTGCCGGGGCATGACCCGCAGAACACCATAGCAACGCTCCACGGTGACACCGCCGGGCAGTTCTGCCCGGGCAGAGGGTCTCCCGGAAAAAACCAGTTCCTCCACCAAATTCAGGTGGCGGCATTCCGGTTCCCGAACCCCGTTCTCCTTCAAAAAGGACTCTAAAATACGAACACGAAGGGCCGGGGGCATTTGTCGCAGCTCCCCCACTTCCAAAGTGGCTTGCTGCATGGCGGCTTGCTGCAGATATGCTTCATCCTGCCGCAACTGTAATGCCATGGCGGACAAATTCTCCGCCAAGCGTGGGTTCTCCCCTTCCAGCAGCGGCATCACATGATGGCGCAGGCGATTGCGTAGGAACGCATCGGTGTTATTGCTGCTGTCGGTGATGAATTGCAGGCAGTATTCCTGTAAAAAGTCCAGCACCTCTTGCCGTGTAACAGACAGCATGGGGCGGATGATATTGCCATTCACCGGGGCGATGCCCCCCAGGCCATTGAGCCCCGTGCCCCGCACCAAATGCAGCAGCACCGTTTCCGCATTGTCATTTGCGGTATGGGCGGTAGCGATCTTACCGGGCAGCGTGGCAAAAAAGCCGTAACGGGCCTCTCTGGCTGCGGCTTCCAGCCCCTTTTTCCCCGGCGTTACCGGCGACGATGACACATAGAGCGGAATGTCGTAGCGGTCACACAAAGTGCGGACAAAGGTCTCGTCCCGATCCGACTCCTCTCCCCGGAGTTGGTGGTTAAAATGGGCAGCCGAAAGGGAAAACTGTAATTTTTCCCGCAGCAGATACAGGCCAAACAGCAGCGCCACCGAATCCGCACCGCCGGAAACGGCACAGATCACATGATCGCCCGGTTGGATCTGCTGATGGTCCCGGATGAAAGCGGTCAGCTTATTCAGCATGCTTCCACTCCCGATCCGTAAAGGTCTGGTACTGGCCAATCCATTGCATTTTCACCGTACCGGTCTCGCCGTGGCGGTTCTTTGCCACAATGCACTCGGCAATACCCTTTTCTTCAGAGTTTTCATTGTAATATTCATCACGATACAGGAACATGACGGAGTCAGCGTCCTGCTCGATGGCGCCGGATTCACGCAAGTCGGACAGAATGGGGCGCTTGTCAGTACGGCTTTCCACCGCACGGGAAAGCTGGCTGAGGCAAATGACCGGGACATTCAGTTCCTTGGCCATGATCTTCAGCGAACGGGAAATTTCGCCCACCACGGTGACGCGGTTGTCGCCCCCCTTGCCGTAGCCGGAGCCCTGCATCAGCTGCAGATAGTCGATGACGACCAGGCCCAAATTGTCCAGACGGCGGCACTTGGCGTTAATATCCGCCACGGTGACAGAGGGGTTATCGTCAATGCGAATGTCGGTCTGAGCCAGCGCCGCAGATGCCATGCAGAGCTTTGCCCACTCTTCCTCGCTCAGCTTACCGGTGGCCAGCTTTTGCAGCTCCACAAAGCTTTCGCAGGCCAACAGTCTCATGGCCAGCTGCTCCCGGGACATTTCCAAGTTGAAAATGGCCACGGTCTTTTTATACTTTTTCGCCACATTCACGCCAATGTTCAGCGCAAATGCGGACTTGCCCATGGCCGGACGGGCTGCAACCAGCAGCAGGTCCGACTTGTTCAAGCCATTGATTTTGGTATCCAGATCCCGCATGCCGGTGGACAGGCCGGGAATGGCGGAGTCAGACTGGCTCAGTTCTGTCAGCCGGTCAAACACCTTGTGCAGAACGGTGCCGATATGTTCCAGGCTATCGCCCCGCTCACCCTTGCGCAGGGCGTAGATCTTCTTTTCCGCAGACTCCAGCATTTCTGCCGGGGTACCCACGCCCTCCTGCACCGTTTCGGAAATATCTACCGCCGCCTGGGCAAGACCCCGGAGCATGGACTTATCTTTGACGATTGTGGCATAACGCACCACATGGGCCGCGGTGGGAGTAATCTCCATCAGTTGCAGGATATAGTCCCGGGAATTGTCCCGATGGGTGCCCAACTCCCGCATCTTATCCAAAACCGTGACGGGGTCAATGGTTTGGGAGTAATTGAACATGGTATAAATGGCCTCGTAGATCTCCCGGTTCTGCTGCAGGTAGAAATCCTCAGGCTTCACCAGTCCGATCACATCCGCCACGCAGCGGCTATCGATCAGGATCGAGCCCAAAACCGCCTGCTCTGCCTCCAAAGACTGGGGCATCTGCCGGCTCAGCAGTTCTTCCTCCAATGCCATATACTTTACTCCCTTCTAAAAACACTTTGTAGAAAATTTACGCTTCTTCGATCTTGACGGTCAGGGGGGCGGAAATTTCGTAGCCCAGCTTGCAGGTCACAGTATAAGTGCCCACATTCTTAATGTTCTCGCCCAGCACGATCTTCCGCTTGTCCAGCTTGATGCCGGCCTTTTCCAGCGCAGCGGCAATTTCTGCATTGGTCACAGCGCCAAAGAGTCTGCCTGCGCCGCCGCCCTTGGCAGTGACGGTCAGGGTCATCTGACGCAGCTTATTGGCGGTAGCCAGCGCTTCTGCCTTTTCCTTGGCAATGCGCTCAGCGGTGGCCTTGTCGTTCATATTCTTGGTGTTGATGGCGTCAGTGGTGGCTTCAATGGCCAACTTACGGGGCAGCAGAAAATTGCGTGCGTAGCCGTCAGAAATCTCCAACAGCTGGCCCTTCTTTCCCTTGCCCTTTACATCCTGCAACAAAATAACTTTCATGGTAACTTTCCTTTCTATCATCGGGGATTGCCACGCCGGCGCCAGCGCCGGTGTGGCAATGACATTGTTTTATTTTTCGTAATACTTTTCGATGGACTCCACCAGTCGATCCAGCACCACCTGAATGCTGCTGTCAGCGATCTGGGCGCCTGCGGTAGCCGTATTGCCGCCGCCACCCAAAGGCTCCAAAATCATCTGCACATTGGCATCGCCAATGCTGCGGGCAGAAATGTTGATCTTATCCCCATCGGGGTACATGACGAAGGAGCAGGTAATGCCGGAAATATTCAGCATCTCGTCCGCTGCCTGGGCCGCCAGCACCCGGGTGGTGCCGGTGTTCAAGGCCGCAATGGCGATCTCCTTGCGGTACAGCCGGGCGGACTTGATGATCTGGTACTTGGCCATGGTTTCCTGGAAGTCGTTCTGCAGCAGCTTCTTTACTTCCACCGTGTCGGCGCCCAAACGACGCAGCACAGCAGCTGCCTCAAAGGTACGCTCGCCGGTACGGACATTAAAGCTCTTGGTGTCCAGGAAAATGCCGGCCATCAGGCTCTTGGCCTCGATGGGCAGCACCTCTTCCTTGTCCACCGCATACTGCAGCAGTTCCGTCACCAGTTCGGAAGCGGAAGATGCATAAGGCTCATGGAGATTCACCACCACAGGATCGATATACTCGGCCGCACGGCGGTGATGGTCGATGACGCAAACACGGCTCATGGCATCAAGCAACGGCTGGCACTCCACCTGGTCCGGGCGGTTGGTATCCACCACCACCAGGGTACTGCGATTATCCGCCAGCAGCAACGCCTCTTCTCCGCTGATAAACACGTCGGCATACTCCGGAGCATGAGCAATTTCCGCCAGCAACTGCTTGGCCACATTCATTTCCTTATTGAGAACGATGTGGAACTTTTTATTCTTCTTACGGCACAGGCAGGCAACGCCCATGGCGGCGCCCACCGCATCCAGGTCCGCATTGCGGTGACCCATAATAAACACCTGGCTGGAACTGCCCAAAAGTTCCATCAGGGAGTTGGCCGTCACACGGGCACGCACCTTACTTCTACGGTCGGCTTCCTTAGCTCTGCCTCCGAAGAAGCTGAAATTCAGCCGGTCTTTAACAACCGCCTGGTCACCGCCACGGCTCAGCGCCATCTCAATAGACAAAGCGGCAAAATTGTAGCTTTCTTCAAAATCCTTACCATCTACGCCCAAACCAATGGAAATGGACGCCGCCAGGCCGGAAGGATTGACGATGCCGTGGACATCTTCCAACACGGAGAACTTTTCCTGCATGGCGCTGTCCAGATCCCGCTTTTCAAACACCAGCAGATAACGGTTACGCTCCAGCTTGCGCAGCAGGCCATGGTAGCCCTCTGCCCAAGTGGTAATGGCACTGTTGATGTCTGCATCCATGGTGGAAATGGTGCTCTCGGACAGGTTCATGGTCAGCTCTTCGTAGTTGTCCACCAAGATAATGGACACAACAGGACGGGAACGGATGTATTCGTCCCGCACCTGGTACATTTCCGTCAGGTCACTGAGATAGATCATACCCAGCAGCATGCCGGCATGCTCCTCCGGGTGAACCAGCGTGCCATAAATCCGATAGCGGCGACCGCTGACAGTAACATCATAGGGGTACTCGTTCTTACCGGCAGCCAGCCAGTCCATGCTGATACCGGGCAGCAACCGGTCGATGGTTTCTTCCGGCAGGCGCTCTCTCATGTTGGTCACATGGACGAAGCGCTCGCTGGCCCATACCACACCGCCGTCACCCAGGCGAATCATCGCCATGGGCAGCGGGCACTCTGTTCCCTTTGCAGTAATGTCCGCTGTTTTGAACGCTTCCTGCACATAGGCCTGAATTTCCCGATTCCGGTTCTTGCGGGCCACCGCATAGGCAATGGCCGTTCCGGTGGTGATTGCCAGGCCTGCGCCGGCCAGATAATAGTTATTCATAATGGCTGCCGCACCGCAGAACAGCAGCATCACAATAAAGCAACCGCTAAAACCGGGTTGGAACATCCTTTTCATCTTTTTATTCATAGCATTCGCCTCCAAAATGGGCGCTACTGCCCATGATATTGCTATAGTCCCCACCATTATAGCAAATGCAAGTGATTTTGGCAACCATTATATTGTATGGAAGGAGCGCAAAAAGGCTGTCGAAAAAATTATGTATACTTTTTACGTTTTCTGTGCTATAATAGCGGTACAGTGCGCCGGGTGGGCAGACCCGGGCAAGTCTTCCCCCCATGACGGGGACCTGAAAAACGAAAAAAAGACGCAGGCGCGTTTCCTGATTTGCGGCGGTTCGGGGCCAAAATTTGGAAAGACGGCTGCCTGTTTGTTATGCCTTTATGGCGTCAGAATATGAAAGGAGTTTATACATTTGGCTGAAAAATTGAAAATTATCCCCCTGGGCGGTTTGGATGAGATCGGCAAGAACATCACCGTGCTGGAATATGGCAAGGATATGATCGTCGTCGACTGCGGCCTGGGTTTCCCCGATGAAGATATGTATGGCGTGGATCTGGTGATTCCCGACTTTAGCTACCTGGTGCAGAACAAGCGCAAGGTTAAGGGTCTGTTTGTCACCCACGGCCACGAGGACCATATTGGCGGCATTCCCTATCTCATGAAGGAGATCCCCTGCCCCGTCCACGGCACCGCCATGACCAACGGCCTCATCAAGCTGAAGCTGGAGGAGCACAAGATTGCCGACAAAGTGAAGCTCATCACCCACAAGCCCGGCGAGATGGTGAAAGCCGGCTGCTTCACTGTGGAATTCATTCATGTGAACCACTCCATCGCCGACGCGGTGGCCTTTGCCATCCACACCCCCGTGGGCACCGTGGTGATGACCGGTGACTTTAAGATCGACCCCACCGCTGCCGACGGCATGATGGATCTGGCCCGTTTGGGCGAGCTGGGCAACCAGGGCGTGCTGGCACTGCTG
This sequence comes from Faecousia sp., assembly GCA_045124575.1. Taxonomy (GTDB): domain Bacteria; phylum Bacillota; class Clostridia; order Oscillospirales; family Oscillospiraceae; genus Faecousia. Next base: position 1,342 of record JBGVMD010000077.1, on the reverse strand, counting down.
GCCGACTCCACCAATGTGGAACGGGCAGGTTACACCCCCAGCGAGAACATCGTGGCAGAGGGACTGGACCGGCAGTTTAAAAACTGCGACAGCCGCATCATCATCACTACCTTCGCCTCCAATATGCACCGGCTGCAATCGGTGCTGAATATCGCCCACCGCCACGGCCGCAAGGTGGCCGTCACCGGCCGCAGCATGGAAAACATGCTGAAGGTAGCAGAAGATCTGGGCTATTTGAAAGTACCTGCCAATACCATCGTGGAGCTGGGCGCCATCAAGAGCCTGCCGAAAAACAAGGTGGTCATCGTTTCCACCGGCAGCCAGGGCGAAAATATGTCCGCCCTGCACCGCATGGCCTTCGACACCCACCGGCAGGTGGACATTGTGGCCGGCGACCGGATCATCATCTCCGCCTCCGCCATTCCCGGCAACGAAAAGGCGGTTTCCAAGATCATTAACGCCTTGTACCGCAAGGGTGCAGATGTAATCTATGACAAGAGCGAAGGCCTGCATGTGTCCGGCCACGCCTGCCAGGAGGAACTGAAGATCGTCCACGGTTTGTGCAAACCCAAGTTCTTCCTTCCCGTCCATGGCGAGCAGCGCCACCTGCAGAATCACGCAAAGCTGGCTAAGGCCATGGGTATGGCCCCCAAGCACATCGTCATCAGCGAGGTGGGCACCGCCATTGAGTTGACCGCCAGAACCGCCAAATTGGGCGCTGTAGTGCCCTCCGGCATCGTGCTGGTGGACGGCACCGGCGTGGGCGATGTGGGCAGCGTGGTGCTGCGGGATCGCAAGCATCTGGCACAGGACGGTATGATCGTGGTGTGTGTCAACATCAGCAGCCAGGACGGCAGCGTGATCTCCGGTCCGGACATCATCACCAGAGGCTTTATCTATGTGAAGGAGTCTGAGGAACTGATGGAGGAGCTGCGGGAGGTGGCGATGGAAGCCATTGAGCGCTGCAGCCGTCGGCGCAGCCGGGATTGGACAACGCTGAAGTCTGCTATTAAGAATGACCTTTCCGGTTATCTGTACAAGACGACCAAGCGCAATCCTATGATCCTGCCTGTGATTACGGAAATTTAATGCGAAAGCCGCCCTTGCAAAGGGGCGGCTTTTGTGATTTAATGGGGGTGGTTCAAATTTCAGTTTGGCGGACTCAAGCATTCCCCTCTGGGGAAGGTGCCCCAGTGCCCACACTGGGGCGGATGAGGTGTGTAGGCAGTGCATTTTTGCCGAAGTGCCGATAAAAACACACCACTGTACCATACCTCACCCGACCTCGCTTGCGCTCGGCCACCCTCCCCAAAGGGGAGGGCCTGAACGCGGTAAATTCCAA
>JBGVMD010000076.1:0-3689 GCA_045124575.1 Faecousia sp. | reverse complement strand
CCCTGTGGGTCCCGTTCCAGCCTGTCCGGCTTCTTACCGAGGAATACTTTTGTTTCCATAGGCTCCCGGAGGGGATCAATGGAAGGGTTGGTCACCTGGGATGCATTGATCAGGATCTTATCCCAATATACCGGAAATTCCTTGGGGTTACCCATGGAAGAAAGCAACACACCGCCGGAATTTGCCTGCTTATAAAGCTCCTGGATGGTTTCGTTGCTCCAGTTTGCATTTTCCCGGAGTGTGCAGCTATTTTTCACGATTTTCAGCGCACGGGTAGGGCACAGAGAAACACAGCGCTGGCAGTTAACGCACTTGGTCTCATCGCTGAGCATCAGCCCCCGCTCCGGATCAAAAGTATGCACCTCATTGGCACACTGCCGCTCGCAAACACGGCAAGCAATGCATCGGCTGTCGTTTCTGACGACCTCAAATTCAGGGTTAATAAATTCTACACCCATTAGAACGCACCCTCCTTTACCTTTACGATCACCGGCTCACCGCCGGCAGGTGCCCAGATATTTTCTGCATCCGGTTCCATGACACGGATGGCAGCTTCCTCACTGGCGATGAACACCTTGTCATCCTTCTCACCAACCACCATAGAGCGCAGCTTTAACCGATCATTCAGAGCCATCAGACCGCCGTTAAAGCCAAACACGATGGAGAATGGTCCGGTGATCAGCAGACTGGGGAAAACAGTACGCAGGAAGGTCTCCTTCTCTTTGATCTCCGGCGATTTCTTTTCGATAGTGCTCCAGAAGGAGGCGGAAACGACAGCCGCAGCCTCTTCCAGGGTCAGACCTTGGCGGCGAATCAGATAGTCCACAATATAAGTAATGACTTCCGTGTCAGTTTGCAGATTACATTTATAGCCAAACATTTCGATAAATCTGCGGTTTGCATCATAAGAGGAAATCTCGCCGTTGTGGACGATGGAGTAATCCAGCAATGTAAAGGGATGGGCCCCGCCCCACCAGCCGGGGGTGTTGGTGGGATAACGGCCATGGGCAGTCCAGGAATAGCCTTCGTATTCATCCAGTCTATAAAACTCGCCAACATCCTCCGGAAAGCCTACGGCTTTGAAGGTGCCCATATTCTTTCCGCTGGAAAAAACATAAGCACCGGGCATTTCCGTATTGATCTTCATAACGGTTCGGGCAACAAATTCCTTTTCGTCCAGCTGAAAAGATGCCAGCGCACTACGCAGAGGTGTCACAAAGTACCGCCAAATAATCGGCTCGTCCGTGATGGTCGGGATCTTTCGGGTAGGGATGATCTCGGACTTCACGATTTCAAAGTGTTCCTTAAGCAGTGCTTCGCAGTCTTTCCGGGTCGTGCGAGAGTCGTAGAACATATGCAGGGCATAAAAGTCCTTGTATTCAGGATAAATGCCGTAGGCGGCGAAGCCGCCACCCAGACCGTTGGATCGGTCATGCATAGGCTTCATTGCATCAATGATCTTACGCCCGGTCATTCGTTTGCCATCCTTTGATATGACAGCAGCGATGGCACACCCGGAGGGAATCCGCACTTGACCTTCTGGTTTCATTTTCCTCATCCTCTCAGCTTTGAAATTAGAATAAAAAATGAGCAAAGGCATTCACAGAGGCAAAAAATACCTCTGATGAACGCCTTTGCTCATCGTGTGTATTATATTCCTTCTGCAAACATTTGTCAACCTGCCTAAAACAAAAAATAATTTTTTGTGCAAGGTGTTGACAAATGCCCTTGGTGGGTGTACAATGCAAGCGTGCAAAGGCAATGGTGTCTTTGGGCTTAGTCCCATAGACGCCATTGCCTTTTTGTATGTTAACTGGGGATCACCCCTATGTGCAAGGAGGATGCAAAATGTCTTATGTAGATGAAGTAATTGAGAGGATTGTCCAGGAGAATCCCGCAGAGCCGGAGTTTCACCAGGCGGTGAAGGAGGTGCTGGAGTCTCTTCGTCCGGTTGTGGAGGAAAATGAGGAGAAATATCGCCGCGACGCGATCCTGGAACGGCTGGTCAACCCCGAACGGCAGATTAAATTCCGGGTACCTTGGGTGGACGATAAGGGTCAGGCTCATGTGAATACCGGCTACCGTGTCCAGTTTAACAGCGCCGTCGGTCCCTATAAAGGCGGTATCCGGCTGCACCCGTCTGTCAATCTGGGAATTATTAAGTTCCTGGGATTTGAACAGATTTTCAAGAACTCCTTGACCGGACTTCCCATTGGTGGAGGTAAGGGTGGCTCGGACTTCGACCCTAAAGGCAAGTCCGACCGGGAAATCATGGCATTCTGTCAAAGCTTTATGACCGAACTTTATAAATATATCGGTGCGAATGCTGATGTTCCTGCCGGGGATATCGGCACAGGCTCCCGTGAAATTGGATATATGTACGGCCAGTATAAGCGGATTCGGGGATTGTTCGAAGGCGTGCTGACGGGTAAAGGCCTTTCCTATGGTGGATCGCTGGCAAGGACGGAAGCCACAGGCTATGGTCTTTTGTATATCACCGAGGAGTTGCTAAAGTGCAACGGTCATAGCATGAAAGGCAAAACCGTAGTTGTATCCGGCTCCGGAAACGTGGCTATCTATGCGATCCAGAAGGCCTGCGAACTTGGCGCAACAGTCCTGACTGCCTCTGATTCCACTGGCTGGGTCTACGATCCCGACGGCATTGATGTGGCTGCCCTGAAGCAGATCAAGGAGATCGATCGGGCGCGGCTGACTGAGTACAAAAAGTACAGACCGAATTCGGAATATCACGAAGGCAGGGGTATGTGGTGCATCAAGGCCGATATCGCCCTACCCTGTGCTACCCAGAATGAACTGACCCTTGCGGACGCAAAGCTACTGGTTACCAACGGTGTGCTGGCAGTGGCAGAGGGTGCGAATATGCCCACCACAATGGAAGCTACCGAGTATTTGCAGCAAAACGGTGTGCTGTTTTTGCCCGGAAAAGCAGCCAATGCCGGAGGTGTGGCTACGTCTGCTTTGGAAATGTCCCAGAACAGTGAACGTATAAGCTGGACCTTTGAAGAGGTTGATACAAAACTCCGTAACATTATGGTTGACATTTTCCATCATATCGATGCGGCGGCAAAAAAATATGGTTTTGATAAAAACTATGTGATTGGTGCAAATATTGCCGGATTTGAAAAGGTCGTGGATGCTATGCTGGTTCAGGGCATCGTATAACAAGATCTGTTATGTAAAAGAGGAGGACTGATTACAAAAGGCAAGAAAACCTATTTGTAAATCGGCCTCCTGAGAATGCTATAGCTTGTCAACCTGCCCAAAACAAAAAATATTTTTTGTGCAAGGTGTTGACAAATGCCCTTGGTGGGTGTACAATGCAAGCGTGCAAAGGCAATGGCGTCTTTGGGCTTTAGGCCCATAGACGCCATTGCCTTTTTTGTTATTTCGCACATTTTATCTGAAAAGGAGCGTTCACTATGGAAACTGTTTCTGATTACTTTGGCTGTCTGGTATTCGACGAGCGTGTTATGAAAGCAAAGTTGGGTTCGAATGTCTACCGGTCTTTGCATAAAACGATTCAGCGGGGCACAAAGCTGGATCCCAGTGTTGCTGACGCAGTCGCCGCGGCTATGAAGGATTGGGCAATCGCTAACGGTGCTACCCATTTTACCCACTGGTTCCAGCCCCTTACCGGCATTACCGCAGAAAAGCACGACAGCTTCATT